>JBKJOR010000253.1:0-12962 GCA_046595575.1 Pyrinomonadaceae bacterium
CTAAGATTCGGCACTCAGTATTTCCATGCATTTGCCTCCGCCTTGAGCCGAAGGCATGGGTCTACAAAGAGGACGGCTTTAGCCGGATCAAGCCGCATCTCGGGTTAAATCGTTTCCTTTTAATCGCCTGCTAAGCAGAGATGACCTCGCGGCTTGCACGGCGACACCGGCCTCGCCCACCGTATCCGCAAGACAAGTAATGTGACCCATCTTACGACCCGTTCTCGGTTCAGACTTCCCATACAAATGCAGTTTCACACTTTTGCCTTTGAGAGCATCCGCCCAGTTCGGCTCACCGTTCTTCCAAACATCTCCTAAGAGATTCGCCATCGCCGCTGGTCTCAGAAACTCCGTGGAACCGAGCGGGAGACCGCACACTGCGCGGAGCTGCTGTTCGAATTGAGAGGTGACGCACGCGTCGAACGTGAGGTGACCTGAGTTGTGCGGTCGCGGCGCGATTTCGTTCACCAGTAGTTTATGATCTGTCGTGAGAAAGAACTCGACGCACAGCGTTCCGACATAGGCAAGCTTATCTGCAATGGTGCGGGCGATGTCGATAGCGTCACAACTTACCTTTTCGGAAACCATCGCCGGCCCCATCGAAATATCAAGAATATGATTTGCGTGCTCGTTCTCGATAACGCCATAGTGCGCGAACTCACCGTTCTGGCCGCGGGCGCAGACGACGGAAACTTCCCTATCGAAATCAACGAACGCCTCGAAAATCGCTTCGCTTCCGTTCAGCGTCGCGAATGCGGCTTCGACCCCATCGCGAGACGTAAGCTTTACCTGTCCCTTTCCGTCATAACCGAAGCCAGCGGTTTTCAACACAGCCGGCACACCCAGCTCATCGACCGCGCGGAAAAGATCGTCGATCAGACGGATGCTGCGGAATGGTGTAACCGGAAAACCGTTCGAAGAAAGGAACGTCTTTTCCCGGATGCGATTCTGCGTGGTGTGGAGGACATCGCCGCGTGGATGAACACCGACAAGCTCTGCCGCAGCGTCAACGGTAGCCGACGGAACGTTCTCAAATTCGAACGTAACCACATCAACGCTACTTGCGAATTCGCGCACAGCGTCAAGGTCACTGTAGTCCGCGGTCGTTTCGATATCGGCGACCTGCCCGGTCGGAGTATCGCGGTCCGGCGAAAACGTGTGTACGCGGTAACCCATCTTGCGAGCCTCGATGGCGAACATCCGGCCGAGCTGCCCGCTGCCGAACACACCGATAGTTGAGTTTGGGGATATGATCTTGGACAAGGGACGAGTTTAATGCGAAGTCAGTCGAAAAATCGAACCGACAGGATAACTCGGTTGTCGCGGGAATTGCGAATGCACAATGAAACTACTACGGGGAAAAGGACATCTCTCCGAAAGATGTGTCTGGCGACTATCTACCCGACTGCGAATTACTCACCTGCTGCATAGCTTTTTGTGTTTCGTCGATATGTTTCTGATGCGCGTTGAGCGATGAGCTGTTCGCGACCGCGTTACCGATGTGGGTGGCCCGTTGCCGATCGGCCTGGGTTCTGGAGAGCCCGGCCGCCGGTTGCGATGCCGGTTGATTAGCTACGCGCTTACCATCGCTCGCGTTCACTTCGTCCATCGTTTCCTGAACACCGGCATAGAAGTAGTAAACGACACCAGCGACGAGCGCGATCATCAAGACCGAGAAGATCGAGAATCTTCGAGGCGGCCTATCGGCTTTGCGCTTTTGCGCGAGGAGAAATGAATATCCGCAACGGCGGCATTCCGGTTCGCCGACGAAATTACTTAATCCGCAGTTATTACATTTGATGGAGTTCATAGGACATGACCTCAGGAAGGCAGGATCGGAGGGCAGGATCTCCCATCAATATTGGAAACCTTTGGGGTGAGCGTGTCAATATTTTTGACTCGTGTGAGCCGGCGCCAATCTCGATCTAATTCTTCGGGTTAGCAGGAGAAAGCCGCCGTGATTATCGTTTTTTTCGCACGTACTCTCCGTTCGCATAGCGTTTCACGAAGTCGGCGGCGAACGATTTTGGCACCTTTGAAGGCAAAATCTTCTTCCCGCCCGAAAAAAATCCTATTTTGCCTTTCCAAAAGGTCTCGGTGTTAAGAGCCCGGTCTCGTCGCTGCTCGCCGAGACGGAGAAAGCGCGAAACAAAAATACGACCGTCAAACCATACGTGGTTCGGCATCGAAGCGGGACCTGAGAACAGCAAGTAGTTTTTTCCCGCGCCGCTCATCCCGACATGAGAGAAATCGCGCTCCGCTGCCGGCATGCTTGAGATTTCGTTCAAAACCTCGATGAGCTTATCGTGAACGACGTTCTCGCGATCTTCGCCGACCATAAGCTCATAATGAATCTCAATGTCCTTGACGACGTTGTTATACGGACCGGTTACTTGAATGAACGGAACTGGCTCTTTAGTAATGAGCTTGAATGTTGAAACGTTAAGAATGAAACCTTCGATAGATATCTGCTGTGATCCGGTGTGCTCTATGCTCGTCACCCCAAGTCGAACATCCTTGAGTAACGAAAAATGGCGGCCTTGACTCGAATAATCCTTGAGCTGAGCGTACCCGCATGTGCATAAGGCCAGCAGGAGGATCCAAGTAGAAAATAGTAAACGCGGTCGGATCATTTCACGACCTTGGAGAGTCTGCTTTTTAGGACCTGGCTAGTCTGCTTCGAACGAAACGAATGGAGCTGCTTCCTTAGGTCGGGGCGGGAATTTGCCAGTATGGAAATTGCGAGAAGCGCTGCATTTTTTGCACCGGCTTGGCCGATCGCGAGCGTCCCGACAGGAATACCTGCCGGCATTTGCGCGATGGAAAGCAGCGAGTCGAGACCTTTCAAAGCTTTACTTTCCACCGGAACTCCTAGTACGGGAAGTACTGTTTGAGACGCACACATTCCAGGTAGATGCGCCGCTCCGCCGGCACCGGCGATGATGACCTCGATCCCACGCGACTCAGCAGCTTTGGCAAATTCAAAAAGCAGATCGGGAGTGCGGTGCGCGGAAACGATCTTCCTTTCGTACGGCACGCCGAAGTCGTCGAGAACATCCGCGGCGTATTTCATCGTCGGCCAGTCCGACTTACTGCCCATGATTATCGAGATCAGAGTGTGTTTGCCTCGGGGTTTCGGATTTGCGGTTTTGGATTTCACAGTTGAGTCGAGATCACTATCGAGTTCTGTTGGGCGCCGGGCCATGATGCCAGATGTATAAAAGTAGAGGAGATGGGCCCCCAACGCAAATTAGGCGGTGATCAGTGACCCTGCTTTCGCCCCAGAAACGCTTATATATCAAATGGGCTATAAGGCCATTGATTTAGGACTTAATAGGGCTATACTAAGTCCTCATTCACCCAATGGCTACGTAAGATCGCGGAGGTACCTTTTTTGTGATTGGCAAAACCGTCTCGCATTATCAGATCACGTCTCAGCTCGGCGAAGGCGGTATGGGAGTGGTATACGAAGCCGAGGATACGAACCTCGGTCGACACGTTGCGCTGAAGTTTCTTTCGCCAGCTCTCGCGAACGACGAGACGTTGCTACAGCGTTTCCAGCGTGAAGCTCGAGCGGCGTCGTCGCTTAATCATCCCAATATCTGCACGATCCACGGGATCGAACAGCATGATGCGGAGCACTTCATCGTCATGGAATTGCTTGACGGTGAATCTCTGGCCGACCGAATCCGTCGTGGCCCGCTGGATATCGAATCGGTGTTAACACTCGGGGTACAGATCGTGGATGCCCTCGAGTCGGCACATTCCAAGGGCATTGTCCATCGCGACCTGAAGCCGGCGAATATTTTTGTTACCTCGCGGGCTCAGGCAAAGATCCTTGACTTCGGCCTTGCAAAGATCGACCAGAAACTAAGTGCGGCGTCGAACGTACCGACGGCGATCGTGAATCATCTGACGTCGGCCGGCGCGGCGATGGGAACAGTTGCTTACATGTCTCCGGAACAGGCACGCGGAGAGGTCACCGACGCAAGAACCGATCTCTTTTCGATCGGCACGGTGCTCTACCAGATGGCGGCGGGCATGTTGCCGTTTCAAGGCGAGACGTCGGCGGTGGTGTTCGATGCGATACTCAATCGAGCTCCGGCGCCGATCGAGCAGATCAATCCCTCGCTGCCTACCGAACTCGGTCGAATAATTGGGCAGGCTCTGGAGAAAGACCGCGACCTGCGGTACCAAAATGCCACCGATCTGAAGACAGCCCTCAAGCGGCTGAAGCGGGATCTCGACTCTGGAAAACATACGAGCGAGCCAAACTCTATCCACAGTAGCCGAACTCCATCCGCACCGACGCACGAACATTCAATTGCCGTTCTCTACTTCGAGAATCTCAGCGGAATGAAGGAAGACGAATATCTTCGCGACGGCATCACCGAAGACATCACGACCGAACTTTCGAAGATCAAACGCCTCCGAACTTTCTCGCGGGCCGTGGTTTTACCCTTTCGCGACAGACCTGTGACGGCCGGGCAAGTCGGCAAAGAGCTGGGAGCTTCTTACGTGCTCACCGGTAGTCTTCGACGTGCCGGAAACCGGCTACGCATAAACACTCAGCTCGTCGATGCCGCAACTGATTTCCCTGTCTGGTCGGAGCGTTATGATCGCGAGATGGAAGACGTCTTCGCGGTTCAGGACGAGATCGCGTCGAAGATCGCGGCCGCACTTCGGATTACGCTTTCACCGCAAGAGCAGGAAGCGCTCGCCGAAAAGCCGACCGAGAATCTTCATGCATACGATCTGTATCTTCGCGGGCGAAATTTTGCCCGTCGCGTTGGGAGACAGGATATCCAGTTTGCACTGCAGATGTACGAGAATGCGGTCTCGCTCGACCCGAACTTTGCCGTCGCACATGCGGCGATCGCGAACGCCTGCGCGCAGTATTACTACTATTTCGAACGGAAGCAGGAATGGATCGACCGAGTCAACGCGGCGACGCAAAAGGCGATCGCGACAGGACGCGACGAACCCGAGATACGATGCGCCGAAGCTTGGCTGGACTTCGCCCAAGGCCGATACGATTCGGCTGTCGATAAGGTCAGGGCGGCACTGTCGCGCGATCCGGATATTGATGGCGGCTATCACCTGCTTGGGCGCGCTTTATTCGAGTCCGGACACTACCAGGAAGTCGTCGACATTATGGAAGAAGCTCTCGCGCATGCGGGCGAGAACTACAACACGACGATACCAATTCACAACGCGCTCGGTGCACTGGGCAAAACCGAGGCGCTCAGAAACTACACGTACCGCGAGATCGCCATACTCGAAGCGCAGCTAAAAAAGACACCGGAAGACGCCCGGGTTCGCGTGCTGCTTGCCGGAAATTATGCATCGCAGGGCCGCTTTGACGATGCGAAACGGGAAGCGGATCTGGCGATGGCCCTTCGACCGGACGATACGATGATCCTCTACAACATCGCCTGTACGCTGTGCGAAATGGACGATGCGCCCGGAGCGATGACGGCTCTCAAAAAAGCATGGGAAGCCGGGTATCGAAATCCAGTTTGGACACGCCAGGACCCCGACCTTACGATCTTGCATGGCGACCCGGAGTTCGAGCGGTTATACCCGCCCGTCGACGCGAAAGACCCGAATTCTTTGTAACCTTACTGTTTTTGTTTTTGCGGAACTGATTCTCGATGGAGGGCGTCGTTTCTTCGACTGGAAGGTGGTTCTCTACTATCTTAGTTCCTCGCGATCTCGGTACGGACAACTGCTTCGAACTTACCCCACGCCTTGATGCTACTGCGCCAGTAAACTATCTTACCCTGCTTGTTGATGACGATGTTCTTCGGAAATCCCCTGAACGAGAATTGTGACATCGCCTCGCGTGCGCCGGCCGCCTGAAGATAATCGGATGGTACCTTCTTTAAAAATTTCTCGACCTCGCTTTCCGGATCTTCCGTCATTGCGAGAAAGACGACATCGCTTCCCGCGAATCGCGTTTTGAATTCGTCCAGCTGCGGTTTCATCCCTCGGCAAACCGCGCAACCGATAAACCAGAAGTTAAGAACGACAACTTTGCCTCGCAGCGCGGCAAACTTGATGCTTTTTCCGTCGATGGTCTTTACCGAGACATTCGGTGCGACCATTCCTTCCTGCGCGACTTTCTGCAGCCGGAACTCCTTGGTTCCGTCGGCAAGGATTTTGATTATCGTCGCATCCGGATAATTGAAGTTGGCCATCCGTATGTCGACGAACTCGTTGTTCGATACGAGATTCCCGTCGGAGTCGCGAAAGATCTCTTTCGGAGCAGGTTTGGTTTGCGCGAACGTCACCGCCGCCATTAAGAGGAGCCACGCTGCAGGCCTTGAATATCTTAGGAGGATCCGCATGTTCCTTTGATGCATAAATAAGGCCGCGCGCAAGCAAGATTGGTAGGTGCAAGCTTGAATATATTGCCCTGGGTTACACGCGAGGTTATGTACCGTGTTAGGCCGAATATCCTTTCTCGCCGTCGAAGTTGTAGAGATTCTCGGTCTTGATCACGTCGAGCCCAGCCGCATCCAGACGCTGAAGCAGCGAGATCAGCTGAGCGTTCGAAACGTCCGAGCCCTCGCCTGCTTCAGCTATAAAGCGACAGCGCCAATGATCGACCGTAAACGTATCAGGCTGACCACCTGGATAGACCTTCACACCGCGGTTCGCGATGTTTTGGAGCTTCACACCGCCGCCATTCACTTTTTCGACAAGACCGCCGAGTTCATCCGCGACACCATAGAACGAGCCCTTCCACCAATCGAGAAAAATGTCGACGCCGACAAGATCTTTCTTCTGCGGTGTCGGGGTCGAAAAGATCGGCTTCGGATTTTCATCAACGACGTTCGCAACGTACGCAACAGGTTTGAGTTTCTCAGGCTTCTGCCCGAGCCGTGCGACGACCGCCTCGGCAAACTCACGTGTCCCGACCTTCTCACTCGACACGCCTTCCTTGTACATGTCGTATGTATGCACGCCATCCTCGATCGTCCGCAGCCACGCGTTATGTGCCGCGTTGGCTACATCGGGCTGGTTGATGTGGACGAGCATTAGGATCGAGCCGAGGAAAAGACCTGACGGGTTCGCGAGGTTCTGTCCGGCGCGACGCGGAGCCGAGCCATGGATCGCTTCGAACATTGCGACCTTCTCGCCGATGTTCGACGAGCCCGCGAGTCCGACCGATCCGGCGATCTGCGCCGCGACATCAGACAGAACGTCGCCATATAGATTCGGCATAACGATGACATCGAAATTTTCCGGCGTGTCGGCGAGCTTTGCCGAACCGATATCGACGATCCAGTGATCTGCTTCGATACCCGGATATTCCGGTGCGATCTCATCGAAGACGCGGTGGAATAGACCGTCGGTGCGCTTCATGATGTTGTCCTTGATAAAGCACGTGACCTTCTTACGGTTGAATTTTTTTGCGTACTCGAAAGCGTAGCGGACGATCTTTTCCGAACCGGGGCGCGAGATCAGTTTCAGACACTCTTCGACCTGACCGGTCTGCCTATACTCGATGCCGGCATACGTGTCCTCTTCGTTCTCGCGGACGATAACCACGTCCATCACCGGATGCTTAGTATCGACGAACGGGTGGTAAGACACACACGGACGGACATTCGCATACAAGCCGAGCGTTTTTCTCACCGCGACGTTGAGTGATGAAAACCCGCCGCCTTGCGGTGTCGTGATCGGCGCTTTTAAAAACACCTTCGTCCGGCGTAGGCTGTCCCATGATTCGGGTGCGATTCCCGCCGCGTTTCCTGCCAAATAAACTTTCTCGCCGATATCGATGGTCTCGATATCGATCCTTGCTCCGGCCTCTTTTAAAATATGAAGAGTTGCATCCATGATCTCCGGCCCGATGCCGTCACCATGTGCAACAGTAATAGGTACATTGGACATAAGCTTAATAAATTGCGGCTAAACTGAAACAACGATTTTAACGAAATTGAATAGCGCACGCAAAGTAACTTGATGCCTGCAGTGTGGGTTCAGTAGGCAGATGGTTCTAAGCACTACGAGTTCGTTTTCCTCGTGTCTTAAAAAAGCCGCGCCCAAAGGCTATAATTGACGCATCAAACTGCAGGCACAGGCAAACAAGAGGGTTTTGGAGTGAAACAAGCAATAATATTCGTCTTTCTAGTGTTATTCGGCGCCGCCGGCGTCGAGGTTTCTGCGCAGTTCCCACAGACGGAACGCCAAAAGCGACGCATGGAACAGTCCATTAAGGCCTCCGAGGATCGCGAGCACGATCCACGGTCCGAGTCGGAAGCGAAGCTCCCGGTTCCGCGGCCGGCCGTTATGAACGTCGACGTTCAAATGGCGCTCAGCAAGGCTGAGTACAAAACCTTTGCCGAAGCGAAAGCTGCCGAGGCGAAAAAGATAGTGGACGGCGAACCCTTGTGGCTCTACATAAAGTTCAAGAGCAAGCTCGGCGATTACGTTTTGACCACGCGGCATCCGGAAGATCTCGAAAGGTTTCGCTACACGTTATTTGCCGAGGTGGCCCCGCGTGGGGATATAACTGCTCTCAATCAATATTCGATCCAATTTGCGAAGGAAGATCTTACAGCGACCGAGGTGAAAATCAATCTCGCACCCGGCATGTTCGGTCGGAACCGATCGATCCCAGTATTTTTGATGACCTCGGGCGCGACAAAGACAGGTGTCTGGAACAACGAGCTTCGTCTAACTAACAACACGCTCATTCCTCGGTCCCTGACGGACAACCTGGCCGCTACGCCGGTGACTCTTGATTTTTCGGCGGGACTCGCAAAATATCGGAAGATGGATTCCGAGTACGATTCGATAATCCTGCGCGGGAGGACGGACGTCAAAAAGATGCCCATCGCTGGGAGCTTTTTTAGCGAGCAGATCGGCACACTGCTGACCGCAAAACTTGCAGCCGATAAAATCGTTCCCGATAAGACGTTTTTCTCTGGTGACGATTGGCAGGAGTCTGCATCGTTTGGACCCCAGATGAGAAAAAGCAGGAGGGTATTCGCGACGTTCACATACCGTCGCGGAGCAGAATGTTTTTACGGCGTTGCCGAGGTAATCGAGGACTTCGACTTTCTGCGGTCGGAATTTCGCGAGGCGGAATTCAAACTCCAGAAAGATCTTCCGATCCCGTGTACTGAAGCTTAATCGTCGCCAAGACGGTCTATCTTCTTGATCAGTGCAAAATCTACGTCCGTTATTCCGCCCCGGTCATGGGTCGTGCTGCTCAGCTCCGCATATCCCCACCCGAAGGTGATGTCCGGATGGTGGTCTGAAGCCTCCGCGATCTCCCCCACGTTGTTGACGAACGCCAGGCTATCCGCGAAATTCGTGAACTCGAATCTCTTTCGCAACACCCCGCCCTCGACCTTCCAACCGTCAGTCTCGGCTGCCATGTTGGTTGCTTCTTCGGTTGTCATTTTTTCGCGTTCCATTCGTTTTCGGCTCCTCTTAGTTAGGTTATACTTTTTGTTTTAACGGTTGCTGATTCGGATTGCAATGGGTCCTATTGGAATGCGCTATTTCTCTTTTACGGCGATTTTATCGCTTGTCCTGCTGTCGGGGTGCACGGGCGATGCCAAGCCCGAGACGCCGGTCGAGACGTTCAAGACTTACATCAACGCCGTGAAGCAGAAGGACACGACAAAGATGAAACTGCTACTTTCTGCAGATTCGATCAAGATGCACGAGCAAGAAGCGAAGGCGCAAAATCTCACGCTTGACGATGTGGTCAAACGCGAAACCTTGTTCAGCGAGGGCCAGAAGGTCGTTGAGTTTCGTGACGAGACGGTCGAGGGTGAACGAGCGACACTTCAAGTAAAAAACTCGTTCGGAGCATGGGAGTCGATCCCGTTTGTTCGCGAGAACGGCGAGTGGAAGATCGACAAAAAAGGCTACGTCGACGGCCTCCTGAAGGACGTCGAGCAGAACAACCAGCAGATAGACGACTTCATTAACGAGGGAAAGCAGCCGCCGCAATTATGATGTTCGATTCGCCCCGCACCGGTTTCCAGCTAACAGACGATCTCAGGAGAACTACGTGTCGATAATCCGGCCGTTCCGGGCCCTAAGACCGGCCCCCGAAAAGGCCGAACAGGTTTCCTGTGTGCCTTACGACGTGGCTCACGAAACCGAGGTGCGGGAGTTTATCGAACGTAATCCCCAGAGCTTTCTTCGCGTTACCCGTGCCGAGGCCGAGTTCAATGGCGACACCCCGAGCAGCACCCATGTCCTCGAGCGGGCGAAAGAGAATCTTCGCGAGTTCGTCGGCGAAGCCATATTCATCACCGACAACGAACCGGCATTTTATATCTATCGCCTTTCCGTCGAGAGTCATGTCCAGACTGGTATTGTGGGCTGCCTTTCGATCGACGACTATGAAGCGGGCATCGTAAAGAAACACGAGAGAACGCGTCCCGATAAGGTCGAAGATCGCACGAATCACATGCTCGCCGTTCGTGCTCAAACCGGTCTGATACTGGTCGCGTTTCGCGGAACTGAGGAACTTAAAGAGCTGATCAACAAGGCGACCCGGGCGGAACCGCTCTACGATTTTCCCTGCGACGGAGGTGTTCGGCAGACGGTCTGGAGGGTGACCGCGACGGATGAGATCAAAGACGCGTTCAAAGCGGTTCCCGCATTGTACGTCGCAGACGGTCACCACCGGCTCGAGAGCGCGAGTCTTGCGCGGCGAGCGTTGCGCGATGAGAACCCGTCACACACCGGCCGGGAGGAATATAATTCTGTGCTTGCCGGCGTATTTCCGGCCGAAGATTTGAAGATACTCCCTTATAACCGCGTAGTTCACGACCTTAACGGCCTTACTTCAGACGAGTTTTTGGAACGCGTCAAGGAAAGCTTTCTTGTTCTGGACGATGGTGAAGGCGTGCCTGTGAATCGTGGCGAGATCTGTATGTATCTCGACGGTCAATGGTCGACGTTGAGGTTCGCGATCAACTTTGTCCGAGCGCCGGACCCGATCGAGCAACTCGACGTAAGCATCCTGCAGGATTACATCTTGAGTCCGATCCTCGGGATCTCCGACCCGACGACAGATGAACGGATCGAGTTCGTGGGCGGCATTCGCGGAACCGGTGAGCTGGAACGTCGTGTTAACGAGGGGTCGGCCCGGTTAGCGTTCTCAATGTTTCCGACGACTATGGAAGACCTCTTCGCCGTCTCGGATATGGGCGAGATAATGCCGCCGAAATCTACGTGGTTCGAGCCGAAGTTGAAGGACGGCCTCTTCGTTCATCTGATCTGAACTGGGATGGAAAAGTCGAACTTAGCCGATCTGAGAAACGAATATTTGCTACGCGAACTTTCCGAAGACTCCGTAGCTGCGGATCCGTTCGTCCAGTTTGCCAATTGGTTGGACGAATATCTCGCCACGGAGCCACCCGAACCGAATGCTGTGTTGCTCTCCACAGTCGATGGGGATGGCGACCCGTCGTCCCGAGTGGTTCTGCTGAAGGGCTTCGACACTAACGGCTTTGTTTTCTTTACAAATTACGAGAGCAGAAAATCCCGCGACCTGAACGGACACCCGCAGGCAGCGATGACGTTTTTTTGGCCGGAGCTGGAGCGGCAAATTCACATCCGCGGTGCCGCCGCAAGGACGTCGCGAGAGGAATCCGAAAGCTATTTTGCGTCTCGGCCGGTCCAAAGCAAGATCGGAGCGTGGGCATCGAAGCAGAGCACGAAATTAGAAAGTCGCGCGGCGTTGGAAGCACGATTCGAGGAGATGAGCCGACGGTTTGGCGATGGGGACATACCTTGTCCACCGTTTTGGGGCGGCTATCGCATCGCACCTCAGCGATTTGAATTCTGGCAGGGCCGTCAAAGCCGCCTCCACGATCGGATTTGCTACGAACGTCAGGACGACGGCTGGAAGATCACCAGGCTATATCCATAATCGAATATCGAGCACTACGCGTTCCATAAGTTTTGTCCTTGAGCCGAAACTCGGTGATAATCATTAAGGAAATTTCTGTTTGTTCACGTTCCATAATTTAAACACCGCCGACTCTGTCCCTGTAACAGTTTTCGCGTCCATACCATGGTCGAATCTGAGCGTTTAATTTTTCGAAAGTTCACACTTGAGGATCTCCCTGAATTGATCGAACACCGTTCGGATCCCGAGGTAAACAGGTTTCTGGGCGGCACGAAACTACAGAATCCCGAAGCCCTCGCGAAACGCATACGGTTTTACATGTCGTGCTACGACTCACACGGTTTTGGAATGTGCGCGATGATCTGGAAGCCGACGGGCGAGATGATCGGGTCGGCCGGCCTGCAGCCACTCGACGGTACGCAGTATATCGAAGTCGGTTACGGTCTGGCGACGGAGTTTTGGGGACGCGGCATCGGCACAGAAGCGGCCCGGGCCTGGCTTGATCACGGTTTTCAGATCCACGGACTAGACCGTATCGTCGCGGTCGCCCACACGGAGAATTGGGCGTCCCGAAAGATCATGGAAAAGCTCGGCATGCATTATGAGAAGACCGAATTTCATTACGATGCCGAGTGCGCCTTTTATTCGATCTCTAAGGATGAATTTATAGGCGACGGAACGGAAGCATAATAGAATGACGCGGGTTTGCCGACCGTCAAAGCCTTACCCGATGACGATGATCCCTGAGATTCACTAAGACGAACGTGAACCCAAATCTTCCCAAACTAATCTTCGCCGTACTGCTGTCGATCTATTTTCTTTGGATCGCGTATGATCCGATGCAGGGAAGTTTCTTGGACAATGTCGATCTTCCTGTCCACGAGACGGGCCATTTGTTCTTTCGCCCGTTTGGCGAATTTATGAGTATCGCCGGCGGCTCGCTTTTCCAGGTAATCTTCCCGGCAGTGTTCGTTGGGTATTTCGTTTGGCGACTGGAATACTATTCGGCAGCGATCGTTTTGTTCTGGGTCGGTCAGAGCATTCTCAATGTCTGGGTATACGCCGAGGA
>JBKJOR010000361.1:0-9007 GCA_046595575.1 Pyrinomonadaceae bacterium
GATACGTTCGGCCATTGAACCCGTCTCAGGGTCGCCGACGATATTCGAAAGCACGTTTAGTCGTCCGCGATGGGCCATGCCGAGATATATCTCATCGACGCCGCGGGCGGATGCCCCTTCGACCATCTGGTCGAGCATCGGAATGACCGTCTCGCAGCCCTCGAGCGAAAAACGCTTTTGGCCAAGATATTTCTTGTGCAAAAACTGCTCAAACTGCTCAGCCTCGATCAGCTTTTGGAGCAGCTCGATCTTTGTCTCGGCGGCGAGCGGCTGCGTATCGACAAACTGCTCACGCACGCGGGCACGGATCCAGTCCTTTTGCGTATTGCTGGCGATGTGGCGGTATTCGATACCGACCTTGCCGCAGTATGCCTTACGCAAGATTTCGAGAATCCGACGAAGGGACGCGGTTTGTTCGCCGTGCAGACCGCCGGTGATGAACACACGGTCGAGGTCCCATACGGTCAGGCCAAAATTTTCGAGATCGAGATCTGATTGGCGATGCTCGATCATATTGAGGGGATCGATATCGGCCAGCAGATGGCCGCGAACGCGATATGCGTTTATGAGCTGGAGCACATTTGCCTGTTTTTCGACCTGCTCGCGCTCGTTGCCAAAGAGCGTCGGGTTGTTGTCCTCGGCCCAGCGGAGCGGCGGATAATTGATCTCAAGATCGGCAAATATCTGGTCGTAAAACTGTTCATTGCCTATGAGAAACGTGTGTATTTTAGCCAAAAACAGCCCGCTCTCGGCACCTTGAATAACGCGATGGTCGTAAGTGCTTGTTACCGTCACAGTCTTGCTGATGCCGATCGACGACAGCGCAGCGTTGGTCATCGCCTGATACTCGGCCGGATATTCGATCGCGCCCGTGGCAATTATGGCGCTCTGGCCAGACATCAGACGTGGGTTCGACGCCACCGTGCCGATCGTGCCGGGATTCGTCAGCGAGATCGTCGTCCCCTGAAAATCGGAGATCTCAAGCTTGCCGTCGCGTGCCTTTTTAACCTGTTCATTGTAGGCCGCAAGGAATCCGGCGAAATTCGTCTTCTCGCCGCCCTTGATGTTCGGTACCAGCAGGTTTCGTGTTCCATCCTTTTTCTCGATGTCGATCGCAATACCGAGATTGATACCGGCATTCAGTATTCGCGAAGGAGCTCCATTCACAACACCAAAACCGTTGTTCAGCGCCGGATAATCTTTTACCGCTCTGACGATCGCCCATCCGATCAGATGGGTGAACGAAACTTTACCGCGCCCGCCGGCCTGCAGATGCTCGTTGATGATGCGGCGGTTTTCTTCAAGCAATTTAACCGGAATATTTCGAAAACTCGTCGCAGTCGGAACCGTTAGGCTCTGCTCCATGTTCTCGACGATCTTTTTGGACACTCCGGTTAGGGGTTTCGTTTCGGCATCCGCGGGAACCGGTGCGACTTTTGGTGCAGATACGCTCGGTTCGTGGCGGGTGTCGGTCTGCGGTGTCGCAGCCGCAGGCTGAGCGGTTAGGGGTTCGGCTTCCTTCGGAGCGGAGCTCTCACCGTTAGTTCCGGCGAGCAAGTCGCCGAAATAGGTTTGCCAGGATTCGTCGACGGAGTTCGGGTCCGCCTGAAATCGTGCGAGGAGCCCTTCGACGTAGCTCGCGTTCGCTCCGAAATTTTCCGCAATAAAGGCCGATGTGTTCGTAATTGTCTCGCTCACGTAAGTATTAAAACCTCATTCTGAATATGCAGTGCAAGGCAGTATTTTAGCCTAATCGAAAAGAAATAAGTAGCAGGGCGACGGTCAGGCGGGATCGTTAAGAAGCGGGTTCTTGATCGTCAGCTTTACATCCACCGGCACGACCCGTTTGTGATAAAAGCCGTACTTCCGGAACTTGCCGAAAACGAAGACCCGGCCGGTTACCAGCCATTCTTTTCGCGATTCGTGCATTTCCGCCCGTGCGCCTTTCAGGAGGGCAAAGGTAGGAAGAAAGATCTTTGCCGGTTCGGGAAGTGTCGTCGCTTCGTTCTTTCGAAAAGCGAAACGGTGCTTATATTCCTCGATAACGACGGACACGCCGTTAACTCGAAAGTCATGAAAAGTAAGAAAGTCGACGCGTCCGCTTTGCTCCGCGGACGTTACCTCGGTTGGGAGTTCGAACGAAACTCCACTCATCGAAACGTCGACAAGGACAGGATCGCCCACCCTTACACTCGCGGTCGCGGCCGACTGGCCGGTTGCGATCCCGACTTCGTTCACAACTATCGCCTGTGAATGGACCGTGTATCCGCGAATCTTGTCTGGCAATTCCTGCGAAAATGCAGGTAGAAGAAACAGAAAGAGAATGATCAGAGAACTAAGCGGGCGCATATCACGAGCCGGTCGATTTTCCATCTGCTTTCGGCATTTCCGTCGACGACGCCTTTTCGAGATCGAGCTTGATCGCGTCGAGGATCCCGTTGATGAATTGCGTGGCTTCGAAGGTTGAAAATCGGCGTGCTATCTCGAGAGCTTCGTTTATGACGACGGTATGGGGAGTATCTTCGTGAAGAAATTCGTACACCGCCAAGCGAAGAACGTTGCGGTCAACGACCGCCATGCGCTCTATACGCCAGTGCTCAGCTCGTGTGCGGATCGTATCATCGATCGCCGCGCTGTGATCCAGCGTCCCCTGTACGAGATTATTTGCGAAGTCGCGCGTCTTGTCGTCAAATTCCGTATCGCCAAGCTCGTGCCAGTAATCGTCGATCGAGAACAGCCCACTGTTCTTGACGAAATCGGCCGCAAAAAGCATTTGCAGCGCGCATTCGCGCGCTTTACGGCGAGTTCCAGAACTCTTTCCTTCCTTTTCAAACGACATGCGGAAAAACCTTGTCTTGTCCCTTCCTTAATTCCTCGCGGCCCGCCATCTCTCGATAAAGGTTCACTACCTCAACCGCAGACATCGCCGCTTCGTAACCTTTGTTCCCCGATTTCACACCCGAACGATTGATCGCTTGTTCGACAGTGTCGGTCGTAACAACTCCGAACACGACCGGAACGCCGGTCTGCATTCCAGCCTGTGCGATACCGCTCGCGGCTTGTCCCGCTACGTAGTCGAAATGCGGTGTCTCACCGCGAATCACGACACCGATCGCAATGACGGCGTCAAATTCACCCGTCTGGGCGGCTTTAAGCGCCGTGAGTGGTAATTCGAACGATCCGGGCACCTTGAAGACTTCGACGGCATTCTCATCCGCACCCGTACTCTCGAGTGCGTCAAGCGCCCCGTCAAGAAGCTTCGACGTAAGAAAATCATTCCATCGGCTGACGACGATCGCAAATCGAAAGCCCTTTGAGCTCATTTGTCCCCGATGTATTTTTGGCTGAAGCATTTTTCTCAGCAGCGGCTACCGCTGTCTCGAAACAGTATAGGAACACGAACGGGCGTTGACAAGGTAAGAACAACTTTGCAATTCGCGGTCCCCATACGAATAATTAAACTGTTAAAGCGTCTGAATGTCCGAAGCAATAATCGAATCCGAAGAGACCCTTGTCATCGAAACGCCCGAGCGTGTGCCGCTGGCGTTTGCTCTTGCGTCGATCGGAAACCGCTTTCTCGCGGCGGCTATCGATCATTTCATTCAGTACTTTTCGATCGGAGTCGTCGTTTATATATTTCTGGCGGCGGCCGGTTTCGGAAGTGAACTCGGCATCGTCGAAGAGGTCCAGAACGAAATGCCGAAATGGACGATCGCGATCATGATCTTCGTCCTTTTTCTCCTTTTCGCCGGGTACTTTATTTTTTTTGAATGGTTATGGGATGGTCAGACGCCGGGCAAGCGTCTGTTGAAACTTCGCGTGATTCGTGACGATGGCCGGCCGATCACACTGTGGGAAGCGATCGCGCGAAACCTGCTCCGCGTATTCGACGCCGCTCCCGGATTCTTCGTGCCGATCTATTCTGTCGGCCTCATCGTAATTTTCCTGTCTGGGCGAGACCAGCGCGTCGGCGATATTTTCGCGGGTACAGTTGTGATTCGCGAACGCAGCGACGAGGCTCCGACCTTCGCTGAAACTTTCTCAAACCCGATCTCCGACGCAGCCTTTCGTCGCGTCCAACCGCGGACCGACTTCACGGCAAACGTGAAGATGCTGACGTCTCTTGAGATCGAGGTCGTCGAAAGTTTTCTGCGGCGTCGTTGGGACCTGACCGAGCGCCAGCGTCTATGGATGGCGTGGCGCATCGCGCTGCCGTTGATGTTCAAGCTCAAACCAGACTACGATATTGCCACTTTTTCGTATGAAGGTTTTCTCGAAGAAGTGCTGCATCGATTTCACGCTCAGCAGCGATTTTTGAATTAGCATTTTTGCAGACACATAGCGGTCGTGGTAATTTTTCGTGAATATAATTTCCTCTGCGATCGCAATCATGATCATCGATAAATAGTGAGTAAGAATATTTTGATAACAGGCGGAGCCGGCTTCATCGGCTCGCATCTGGTAGATTTGCTGCTTGGCGAAGGCGACTGGCACGTAACCGTCGTCGACGACCTGAACGACTTCTATTCACCGGACATAAAGCTCGCTAATCTCGACGCTGCGCGGACCGACCAAGCTTTTGAGTTTGTAGAGTTGGACATACGCGATGCCGACAAACTCCGCGAAGTGTTCGATCGGCGCGAGTTCGAATGCATAGTTCACCTCGCCGCGCGGGCCGGCGTTCGACCGTCGCTGTGCCACCCGAAGCTCTACGCTGAAACGAATATCAACGGCACGCTGAACTTGCTGGAGCTGGCGCGGGATTACGAAGTAAAGCAGTTTGTATTCGGATCTTCCAGTTCGGTCTACGGCGTTAACTCGAAGGTGCCGTTTTCGGAAGACGACCGGATCAATCAACCGATCTCGCCGTACGCTTCGACCAAGGCGGCGGGCGAACTGCTTTGTCACACATACTCACACCTATTCGGCATACGCACCGTTTGTCTCCGGTTCTTCACGGTCTACGGTGCCCGTCAGCGGCCCGACCTGGCGATACATAAATTCTCAAAGCTGATTTCCGAAGGAAAGTCGATCCAGGTCTTCGGTGACGGAACGACGCGTCGCGATTACACGTACATCGACGACATCATCCAAGGCGTTCGAGCGTCGATCGATTACGACGGCTCGATGCACGAGGTTTTTAATCTCGGGGAATCTGAAACAACGGATCTGGCGCGGCTGATCGAATTGCTTGAAGGGAATCTTGGCGTGAAGGCGATCATCGATCGTCAGCCGATGCAGCCGGGCGACGTGCCGATCACCTTTGCGGATATATCAAAGGCTAAGCGGCTATTGAATTACGATCCGAAGACGAAGATCGAAGACGGGATTCCCAAGTTTGTGAAGTGGTTTAAAAACGAGATCGCAAATCGCAAATCGGAAATCGCAAATTGAATTAGCTCCACCGAAATACCTTTCTCATAATCGGCAGCAGCCGATGCCCGGTCACCATCTCGCGGAAAAAAACTTCGTGTTCGAGCTCGGCGCGAGCCATGTCGAGCAGATCCTCGACGCACTGGTCCATCTCAAGTTCCCGCGCGAATTCTGCCGCGTCTTCGTATTCGACCGAGTTCTGACTTTCCAAACGTCCCGCAAAATACATCGGCATGAACCACCCGGAAAGATGACACGACAAACCGAGTGTTCGCCCGATTGTCCAGAAAACTTTCTCCCGCATTATTTTGGGTTTTGCCCCGAGCTTATCCAGCCATTCGCCTACCCGCCGGCGGTGATCCCATTCCTCGGCCTCGATCTTCTTGATCTCCGTTCTTTCCGGTGATTCCTTCACCGATTTCCAATGGCCGCGATAAGCGTAGGCCGCCGCGATCTCTCCTGAGTAGGCGTTCTGCAGAATGCGGATGAGGTTTTGACGGGCGAGTTCGTGCGGCTCTTTCACAATGCTCGGCATGTGTCGTTTCCCCAAGGCGTGGACGTCACCTTGTCGACCCCCGACTTTACCTCAGCATATTTCCAGTCATTTCGCTGAAGCACATTTCCGTCGGAGAGTTCGATCCGGTTGATCTGAATTTTTTCTTCAAAAAGCTTATCGGTCGATCTTGTCAGACTCGCCACATCGAGGACATCGCTTGGACCTAGCGTGCTGAACGCCGACAACTCTCTCCGTTCGCCATTCTTCAATTTCACCCCGCAGAGAAATTGGCGGCGGCTCGTGTTCGCCGGGTTTGCGATCTCGACGAATCGATATTCCCAAAAGATCACGGCAACGGTTTGGCCGGTATCGTTTCGCATTTCGGCTTCGTACCGATAGCCGCGCACATCGTCGGGCCTGGGCGTCCGGGACTCTTGAACGACTTTGTCGATGGCGGCACTTCGTCCCTCGATGCTGTCGTCGTAGGGATCTCTCGGATTATCGGTCCGCTGCTCACGAGCCTTACGCTGGAAGTTTTTTTCGTTCGGGTTTACGGGCTTTGCGGGACTGACCGATGATGGAGCAATCTTCACCGCGGGCCTAACCGTCCGATACCAGCGGGAGCTAAGCACGGAAACCGGGTCCTGTGAAAATGAGTACGACGATATCAGAAGAACGAGTATCGATGCTCTAAATAAAACTCTCACGCCTCTCCTCCGGATGACTGGGTTCGAAACGATTATATACCGGATCTGCCGGGTACCATTGCCAGAACTGCAATGCGCTCGCGTGGTGCCCTTGCGGCTCGAGTATGCAAGCTGTGGGCTGCGACCCCCGGGCTTAAGCCCGCGGCTTTATGCTCGCGCCTGCGTTCGCAGGCTTAGGAGTTTGTGACGGGTACTAATTCAGTTTCGATCCGACTGCCTTCATCCACTTCCACGGCTGTTTGAACGCGGGGCTGGCTTTGGCGATGAGCGACCGTTTTTTCGGCTTGGTAACTTCGGGCGTTTCGCAATCCGCTGTATCAGCGTTGCGGTTGTAACGGATGACAACGCTCTGAAACTCACTCGGGTTCGCGGGTCTCGATGCGGCTTGAGCGAAAGCGGGCCTTGATATGCGTCTAACAAACGGCGCGTCGAGCTTCGAGGCCTTATTAGGTACCGTCGCAGCGGGAAGTAAAGCTCTCTCCGCTTGCTTTCCCGACTCGGGAACCGGGACTTCCGGGTCGAGAACAACATCTGCCGAATCGTTCCAATCGTCGACGCGAATATGATGAGGGCCTGCCGGCCTATGAGCCGAGGGCGCGGGAGCCGAGGTTAGTTCCAAGGGCGACCGCAGTACCATCATGTAAGTCACGAACGCGAACTGTATCGCGACTAAGGCCATTATTCCCAGAACTATCTTTCGCATTTTAATGTTGAATACTCCATTACTACGTTCAACCTCGTTATTAGTATAAACTGCCGCCGTAAAGGTTGGATAGGTAATTAATGCGATAGGTGCGGAAATTGTCGGGTCTGCCGAGCCACTCGCCTGCTTTTCGCTCGATCGCTTTGATGAAGCCGTCTTTGCCGTCCATGTACTCGTCCATGCTCTGCGAATGTTTGTCCGCCAACTTTCGCTTTAGATCGCTGTACGCTTTGGCATCGTCAGGATGAGCAATCAAGTAGTCGCGAAAGGCGATATGTCGCACCGCCCCCTCTGACCCGGCCTCGAACGCGTGGATCTGATGTGTCCGGATTCCTTTCTCGTTATCCTTTCGGAAGTATCGGCGGCCGGGAATTCCGAACTCTCCCATCACCTCGTAACCGAGTGACTCCATCACTGCATTTCGGCCATCGACTTCGGCGACGTCCTCAATCTCGACCAACATATCGATCACCGGCTTCGCATAGATATCAGGGATAGCCGTGCTCCCGATGTGGTGGATCGCCGTGATGCTTTCGCCCAGTGCGGCGGCAACTTTCTTCGCTTCCGCGTCAAATGCGTCTCGCCACTTTGGGTCGTGGGGAACAACTTCTACCCTAGTCATATAAATCGTTTGTCCCGCGGTGGTACCGCGCACGTCTGATAGTGCAGACCCTTCCGCATTCAATGCTCGGCCGCGTCGATGCCGAGTTGCTTAGTTCTCGAGGTTCGTCACGCATCCCCAAAGCTGTTCGTGGTACACACTGCTGCGAACCTAGTCCGTAGAAAGTTGTCGCAGACAATGTTTGGTTGCTTATCCTACGAGCCTGTTCAAGACCGATCAACATTCATGGACAGGGCCGATTCTCGATATTTCGTTTTATCATTCTCGGGCGCGAATCAGTTTGAATTTTACCGATAAAATTAACTCAAAATGAGAGAGGCTTTAGTCCGCCTCGTCGATGCGTTCGAGGACGCCGGGTTGTGGTCCGTCGAACTGCTGATAACGCTTACGGTCTTTTTCCGTGAATTCGACAATGAGTTCAAGGTGAGAGCAATGGAGGCATGCATAAGCCAAGATTTTCCGACTGCCGCTCCCAAAGATCTGCTTGAGGTACGATGTGCTCATGGAAAGAAAAGCAATGCCTGCGCCACCGCCCGTTTCCATCAACGAACCGTCAATTATTGCCGTCGCTCCACAACATACACATTGCTTAACATCGATATCCGTATCCATATTCTTAAATATTCCGCCGCGATCCAATATCGTTCGATTTCAATTTACCGCTTTTAATTTCATCCTTAGTCGCGACCGCCAGAAAGCGAACGTCCGCGCTTACGTACGATGCAACCTTTTTCGCCTCGTCATCGCTTAGCCCCACTTCGTTCTGCAATCGACTAGAATAGTGGCGTAACTGTCTGTTGAGATGTTCCATGAATCTAGCTACCGGTGCCCTTTATTCTAATCGTTCTGTTCTATCTGAGGCGCGCCGGTTTTTACATCGCCTGCACGTTCGTAGTTTGCAATAATGACGCCGTTTGGAGTGATCTGGCTCTCGATCACCTTAAAGGCTGCCGGGATAGTGCCGCCGGCGAACAGGCGTTTTCCTTCGCCCAACGTTATCGGCAATGTCATGAGATGCAGCTCGTCGACAAGATCATTTTTGAAGAGCGTTTGAAGCAGATCCGCGCTTCCCATTACGTGCAGATCCGGTCCTTCCGTTTGTTTTA
>JBKJOR010000297.1:0-3627 GCA_046595575.1 Pyrinomonadaceae bacterium
CTGTGATTACGATAATGGGAACAATTACGCAGGGAGGACAATGACCGCTCGGATCATTGAACCTATACGGGTTGTTGTAACCGTATTGATACTTATTTAGGCTTTGCGGATTGGAGAGATCTGCATAGAACGTTGGGTTGTCAGCGGCGTCCTCCTCGAAATCGAAAAGCTCATCCGGGCCGCCTTTGAATTCGTCGGGTGAAGCGAAGCGGCCTTGCATCGGCGAGTAATACCGCGACTGTGCGAAATCTAAGCCCGTCTCTACATCTCGCTGATACGTCGCGAACTTCTTTCGCGTGTCGTCGGTGCTTGATGAGTAGTTCTGATTCGCATTTCTTCCTGCGAGTCCGGCATGAAGCTCTTCACCGAATGCCAGGAAATCGCGCCGGGACTTGATCTCGCCGAATGAGTTTGTAATAACCCGCGGGCTTCCGAGCGCATCCTCGGTCAGATAGCTGATCGTGGGATTCGTGGGGGGCGGAACGTTGATCGTGTATTCGGCCGCGAGTACACCGCCGGCGTCATAAACGAAGATTGTGGTCTTATCGTTGACGGCGTCATAGGTCTTGACTCTCTTGTTATTCCCGTCATAGCCGTACTGCATCGCCAACCCGCTGCCGGTCGCCGCAGTCTGTAAGTTTTCCGCGTTGAACGTGAACTCGCGGCCCTGAGCATTCTTCGTAAGATTTCCGCTCGGATCGTAAAGGTAGTCCGGCTGTGAGTCGGCGTCCTGATCTTCCTTGAAGCGATTGTTCGTAAGAAGGATTTCGGGATTCGTGACCTTTGCGACCGCCGACTCGGTGCTTTGAATGGTTGTGTTCGCGGTGTCGAAATTCTTGTTACCAAATCGATCGTAGAGAAACGTCTGCTTCCATGTCTGGTTAGCGCCGATCGTTTCAGTAGCGGATTTCAAACGGTCCAGAGAGTCATAAGTGTATGTCTGAATCGCGGTGAGACCGGTGACGGCGCCGATAGTCGGCACGGTTATGGTTTGGCGTGCAAGGCTGCCGTTATTTTTTGTCGCATAAAGGGACGGACCCTGCCAGTCGCCGTATTCGTAATTCGTCTTCCAAACACCCGTATCCGCCGCCGAATAGCCGAGCCCCACCTGAGTTATCTGGCGCCGCGAATTGAATTGGGTGGTTTCCCAACGACTATTGCCGAGACGTACCTTCTCGATTTGTCCGTGTGGTGAATAGGCAAACGAACTGGCATACGCAAATTCGCCGCTTGCGGTCTGCTTGCTCACCTTGGCGAGATCCCCGCTCGAATCGTAATCGAATTTCACAACCTTACCCGACGGGTAAGTCTGTGTTAGGAGGCCGTCGTCAAGATTATAAGTGTAGCCAAAACTATAAGTCTGTCCGTCGGTTATTTGCTGACTTCCGGTTACGCGTTCTTGAGCGTCGTACGAGGTAATGTGAGATTCCGAGACCGAAGACGTAACCTTGGTTAACTTGCCCTTCGAGAACGGCACCTGAGAATCGTCATAAGTGTATGTAACATCCGGCGTCGAATCCGAGTAATTACGCGCCATCGCGCGGTTTAGATCGTCATAGACAAAGCTCGTTGAAATGCCCCGTGCATCAGTCTTGCTTGTGAGGTTACCATTCGAATCATAGGCAAACTGAAATGTCCCGCTTTCGGGATTTGAAGTCGACATTAGTCGCGACAATGAGCTGTAACTAAATGTTCGCGTCTGCCCGCCCTGAATGATCTGCGTCAGATTTCCCAGTGTGTCAAGGGTATAGTTTGTACTCTGGTTCGGGCTGTCAACTGTCCCCAACGCTCCGCTCGAGTTAGGTTCGTCTACGCGAATGAACCGACCCAATCCGTCTACAATCGTTCGTCGCACTTTTCCGGCTTCGTCACTCGTCGTTGTAGAATTGGCGTCCTCGGCTACCTCGCTTTTTCCTGTTAAGTTGGCATTAGTCCCCCACAGAGATGGTAAACCCGCACCGGCAAACGACTCCGTAGTCTTAAGGTTTCCCGATTTACTTTCAAAATTGACGGTCCAACCCATTGTTGTCTCGCTCGATGCGGCAGATGAGGTGGACGCACGATATGGATTCGAAGCAAGCGTATACTCGCCGTTGCTGCTCGACGGAGATCCCGAATGAAAGCGGTATCGTGTCTGAACTTTTATTCCGTCCGTCTCGTTCGTCGCCGATTGCGTGGCCGAGGCTTCGAGAGTTTTCGAGAGCCGCACTCGTCCGAGCTGGTCGTAGAACTGCGTTGCTACCTTCCGGCCATCGCCGACGGTCTCAACATCCGAGCGAACGATCACCAGGCGATTGACGTCGTCGTACTCCGTCCGCGTCCACGATTCGAGCGAGGTGGTGGCCGCCGTTCGGACTTTTTCCGGGCGTCCCAGGGCGTCGTACTCGCTGACTGTAGAGATGCTGTTGTCGACATCGGTCGCGTTCGTGACAAGTCCAGTCGAGAAATCGTAAACCGCCTCAGCGGTTCTGGCGATTGTCGTCCCGTACGCGGCTATCGTCTTAGTTGGATAGAGTCCGGTGAAGCCGTTTATAGAACCGTATGTGATCTGTGTTTGATTACCCAGGGCATCGGTCGTCAAGGTCGGATTTCCGTATTGATCGTATGCGGTATGGTTCGAGATCGAATTGGTCGTGTTCAATCGACTGCCGTTCGCGTCGGGCAACGCCAGCGGGTTCTTTGTCGAATCCCAGCTTCTCGTCTCGGTCAGATTGCCCGAGTTGCTCGCATCGTCGTAAAAGAACTCGGTTCTGGATTTTACGATTCCATTCCCATCCTGAATCTCAGTCGACTTAATGACGTTCCGCAAACGCGGTGAGCTACTGTCTACGTAGTAATTCGAGTTTGTCGTCTGGCTGTTCGCCGCCGGCGTCGGATTGTAGTAGGTGTTGACGGTTTTTCGCTTTAATGTGGCGCCCGTTGGAATCGCTGCCGGCCCCGTACAGTTAGCCTCGGTATGCACGGAACAGTACGACACCCAGTCATATTCGCTGACCTCCAGAACGTTCATGTTTTGGTCATAGACGAAGTCTTTGATCGCGGTGAGCGTCGGTTGACCGGCCGCGTTGCGAATTGTCGTGAACTCCGTTTTTAAATATGGGTTGATCGGCTGGCCTTTCGCGATCACTTGACTCCCCGCCTGCTCCCACAGCTTTTCGGTAAACGAGCCGTCGGCATTTGTCGTCCCGTAGACAAGCCCGGCATTCCAGTAAAATGCGTCACCTTTTAGGGATGGCGTCCTGTAGTAACTTGATTGCGTGGTAATACTTACGTCCGGAGCAGTAACAGTCGCATACCCGTAATTGATCGCATAAAGCCAGGTATCGGTGCTGAGAGTCGTTCCGCCGTCATCTGTCTCGTTGTATTTCAGATCTTTCTGGGTTATCGAGTTCTCTAGAACATTCATTGCGACGGTAAGGACGTTCTCGTTTACAGGAAGATCGTATTTGTATTCTGCAACTGCCCCGGACGGAACCTTGACAGAAGCTAACTCACCCCATCCGTCTGTATAGTCGTTGTTTGGGTAATCCGGTTCCGTCGCGTCCGCGTGGTATGTGAACTTGTATTTTTGGGAGCCGGCTTGTTCTGGGAGTATCACCTCATCGACCGTGAGAAAACTCTCGACAA
>JBKJOR010000298.1:0-12668 GCA_046595575.1 Pyrinomonadaceae bacterium
CGTTAATCGTCGCTCTCAGATGGTAAGAGGTTGTTGGTTGGCATCCCTATCGGCTAATCGTGCTCTTGTTCCTCCGTC
This sequence comes from Pyrinomonadaceae bacterium, assembly GCA_046595575.1. Classification (GTDB taxonomy): domain Bacteria; phylum Acidobacteriota; class Blastocatellia; order Pyrinomonadales; family Pyrinomonadaceae; genus OLB17. Next base: position 79 of record JBKJOR010000298.1, read on the forward strand.
GTGCGTTCGCCGATTACGCACGACTATTCACGATTAACGATTAACGATTAACGATTACCGATTAACCATTAACGATTAACTAAACAAGCATAGAGTTCCCTTGGTTCTTCGGGTCGTAACGGACCCCAACTCTTGCCCCGGGAGCATATTCCAGCGGATCGCTACGTTGTTCTTCACTCAGCAGTTCGGATGATTCGAAGTCGACGCCGTTCAGCGTGTAGAGATAAAAAACGATCTCCTCACCGCGACCGTTGATTTCGGTATCGATTATTTTGCCGTCCGTTATCCGCCCGTGGGCGATCAAATGTTCCCGCCGCTCTGCGAACACATCGCGCACTTTCTTGCGATTGAAAAGACTAAATATTCCCATCGACTAATCCATCTCAAACGGCGGCTTACCATATCTCCCGCGCAGACTGTTAACGACGGCCAGGACGGTCGGCCGCTTGATGATACGCGCCTCGAGCGGCCGCTTACCGGGGATATCCATTAAAATTAGTCCGATCAAAATAGTTAATATCCCCTGCCCGGGACCGATCAACATGATAATTCCGGCTATCACGAGCAGCAACCCGATGATGTTCTTTGCGATCACGGCCCCCCAGCGAGTAAGCCACGCACTGTTTGGTAAAAAGTCTTGTTGATAATGCGAACTGAAATAGTTCGCTGGGATCTTTACGATCACAACGCCTACTACGACTGCGCTGCCGATCAGCGAAATTACGAAAAGCAGCGCCCCGGCAAGCACCCGTCCCAAGGTAAGCGATCCCCAGATATCAGAAAGAAAATCCATCGTGTCATGCCGGCTCTAGCCGTCGAAATTCTTTCCAGATAAAATACATTCGATGTATCAAGGTCCATACCGACCCAATCGCGAGGACCCACAACACCTGCGGCATTCGGTTAAATAGGAAGTTGTCTGAGTTCCAATTCCAGGTCGACAGAGCACCGATGATCAGAAGGACGATCCGCTCCGGTCGTTGAAGAAATCCTACGTTCGCCTTTACGCCAGCGGCCTCGGAGCGTGCAGTAGTGTAGCTGACCATTACCGACGCGATCATGCCGACGCCTGCAAGAAATACGTTTAGAAGCGAATGTTGCCGGGAATTTCCGGCGTAAAACATCATGATGCCGAGAAAGGCTACCATGTCTGACAGTCGATCCAATGATGAATCGAGAAAGCCGCCAAACTTCGTAACATTGCCAGTCTGCCGCGCGACGTTTCCATCGAGCATGTCGAATATATTCGCAAAGATCAGGACAATACCGGCCCAGAAAAATTCGCCGATCCCAAACAACACACCACATCCTACGTTGATCGTTACGCCTACCGCGGTGAGGATATTAGGATGAACGCCGGCCGCCGCCAATGCGCGGACCATGGCATTAATGATCCGCATTGCTCCTCGTCCTATACTCTCTCCCAGCATCGTTGTCGGTTGTCAGTTCTTCTGGTCGTGGATCGTCGTTAGCCCGTTGATCTCGAAACTCCGCATTCCGGTCGGTGTCTTAACCTTTATCTCATCTCCCTCTTCCTTTCCCATCAGCGCTTGGCCGATCGGCGAGACAGTCGAGATCAAGCCATTTTCCGGATCGCTCTCTTCTGATGTGACAAGACGATACGTGAGCTTCTCTTCCTTCTCCAGATCGAAGAGGACAACGCTCGATCCGTATGCAATGCGGTCCGTGGGTATTTTCGAGAGATCAATTGACTCTACCTCGCCGAGCCGCTGACGCACCTGCATGATCCGCGCCCGTACGATTGACTGCCGTTCCATGGCGGCTTTATACTCCGCGTTCTCACGCAGATCGCCGAATTCCCTAGCCTTCTGAATCTCTTTCGGGAGCTTAAAGTGAAGCTCTTCTTCGAGAGAGTCCAGTTCTGCCTGTAGTTTTTTTCTTACTGCTTCCATAAATTTATGCCTTCGCCTTGGCTTCCTCCGCTGCGGCGAATGATATGCCGATGTCCCGAGCTGTTCGCACAAGCTGTCCGTCAGCCGGAACCGTTTTAATATTCGCACACGCTTCCGAAAGCGGTACTGTCGTGATCGTCCCGGCCTGTAACGCGACCATCTTTCCCGTCTCACCGTCGTGGAGAGCACGAACAGCACATGCACCGAAGTTCGTACCCAACATCCGGTCGAATGCGTTCGGACTGCCTCCGCGCTGAAGATGGCCGAGAACCACGCATCGCGATTCTTTTCCGGTCATCTCTTCAATCCGTCGACGGACGTGATCGCCCATTCCGCCCAACCGCAGTTCCGCGGAATCCGTATAGATCTCACCCTTCCCGGCTTCTTTCGCGCCCTCAGCCACGACAATATTCGTAAACCGCGATCCGCTGCGTTCTCTCGCCGAAACTTTTGCGGCCACCGATTCGAATGAAAATGGTATCTCCGGAATCAGAATTATGTCGGCACTTCCGGCCAGCCCGGCATGCAGAGCGATCCAGCCCGTGTTTCGTCCCATCACCTCGAGAACCATTACGCGATCATGCGAGGCGGCCGTGGTATGCAGCCGGTCGAGAGCCTCGGTCGCGATGTCGATCGCGGTCATAAATCCGAATGTCAGCTCGGTCGCGGCGAGGTCGTTATCGATCGTCTTGGGAACTCCGATCACCGGAAATCCGCGTTTGTGAAACTGTTCGGCGATCGCAAGCGTTCCTTCGCCTCCGAGTACGATGAGAGCCTCGATCCCAAGTATGTCGAGGTTCGCGAGAGCTTCGCCGATCGGCATCTCCGGAAAGTGTGGTTTGCCATCCACCATTTTCACGAAGCTTCCACGATTTCTCGTTCCGAGGATCGTTCCGCCCCGAGGGAGAATTCCGCTTACGCTTTTCTGCGTCAGCGACATCGTATGCGGTTCGCCCAGTATACCCTCGAAGCTATCTTCGATACCGATACACTTCATCCCGAACTCGCCGATCGCCGTTCGCACGACGGCCCGGATCACCGCGTTCAAGCCGGGAGCGTCGCCGCCACCCGTTAAGATCCCGATCTGCTTGTACATACAACCGAAAAAATTATTCTAAGTGAAAACGCGCAAGAACTAAAAGACGAACCCGTTTCAGGGTTCGTCTTGGATCAGCAAAGTTGTTGTCGGAGTTAATTCGACGCGACATTTTTCTCCAGAAGTCGACGAGCTTCCGGCATTACCTCGACCGCCTTAAGAACTTGCGGATCGACTTCGAGCAGCACCTGGATGCCAGCCTCATTAGAGTGATTTGCGGTGGCAATCTCTTCACGAATCCGCGTTCTTGCAAAATCAGCCTGACCATTTATATTTTCGGCCGTCAGCCCGCTTTTCTTGTCTGCGATCGTATAGTTTCTAAACGCTTCGAACAGTTTATCGTTGATAACGAATGCTCCCTGCCCAACTGTCAGGTTCTGATTCTGGCGGTCGACCTTATAGCTTTCAAAGCCGGCGATCTTGCCCGCAACGACCTGGCGGGTGAAATAGAAGGCCGCGTCGTTGATACGAAACCTCAGCGCGTTGTATTCGATGGCCGAAACTTTGACGTCGGGTTCAATCCCGCGTCCGCCGTAAAATACACGTCCGTTGGCGGTCGTGACCGGGCTTCCCGACGGCGTAGGTTTGGCTTCCGCACCATTAACATTTGCGTTCGCCTCGTCCTGGTGTGCGTAGTAATCGTAGATCGAGCCGCTGGAGTAATCTCGCTGCAGCGAACGTCCGTACGGTGTGTAGTATCGAGCGGTCGTCAATGTCAGACCGGTTTCGTATGGCAGCCGGAAGACGCGCTGAACCAGGCCCTTTCCAAAACTTTCCGTTCCGACCACGACGCCGCGGCCGTAATCCTGGATCGCACCTGCGACGATCTCCGATGCAGACGCCGATGCGCCGTTGATCATGATGACCAGTGGAAAATTATCGACCGGCCCGCCGCGGGCACGCAACGCCTCGGTCTTTGCGTAGCTCGCCCGGCCCTTCACCGACACGACGGTCTGTCCGTTCGGTACAAATCGACTTACAACATCGATAGCCTGAGGCAGAAGTCCGCCCGGATTATTACGAAGATCAAGGACAAGCCCCTTCATGCCCTGCGTCTGCAGTTCCTTGATCGCCTCGCCCAGTTCTTCGGCGGTCGTCTCTTGAAATCCGCCGGTCAAACCGACGTATCCCACGCCGTTCGGAAGCATGAAGTAATTTCGTATCGATGGTAGCGGTACGCCTCCGCGCACGATCTCAAACTCCATCGGTGTGTTCGACGATGCGCGTTCGACCTTCACCTTCACCGGAGTTCCACCTTCGCCCCGCACATTTTTAGAGACCTCGGCACTTGACCACTCGGTCGCATCCTTACCGTCCACCAGGACGATCCGATCGCCGTATCGGAGCCCCGCCTTTTCGGCGGGCGTGCCAGCTATCACGGACTGAACGTAAACGCCGTCTCGATGCTGCAAGATCGAGACGCCGATCCCGTAGAACTGCGACGCCTGCTCCTCGTAAAGCTTTTTAAATTCGTCCCGCGTGAAAAACGACGAATGAGGATCGAGCGTCCATAACATGCTCTGGATAGAAGCGTCGGTTATCTTTTCGTGGTCGACCTTGCCGACATGGTTTTTATCGATCACGTCGAGAGCCTCTCGGTAGTCCGCGACGATGCGACCGGCCGTGACACCTGAATCAGCGGACGTGGACGAAGAAAAACGTCCAAACAGACCGCCTACAACAGCCCCGATCGCGACCAAAACAAGTGCCCCGATAGCAAAATTCTTATTCATTAAACACTCCAGAACACCGAAATTATAACATAGATTAGTTGTCCCAATTCCCGAGCCGGTTGTAACTGAAATGCCGTCCGGGACACTCGCCGGTCTCGATCGGCCCCTCCCGCGCACTGTGTCGTTTACGGCTGTCGGCCATTAACGTTCATCGAATTTACATTTATACGACAACGCTTTACCATTTACATTTTCTCCGATGACTCCTGAGCTTTCCATTATTGTCCCGGCCTACGACGAGGAAGAGCGCCTTGGCGGATCTGTCGAAATCATCCTTGCATTTCTTTCCGCGAACTCGATCTCCGCGGAATTGATCGTGGTCGATGACGGATCTCGGGATAAGACGGCCGAGACTGCACGATCGGCGTTCAAGAGTGAGCCGGACATCCCCGCGAAGGTGATCCGCTATGAGGAAAACCGCGGCAAGGGATTCGCCGTTCGTACGGGGCTTGCGGCGGCGAACGCAAATATCGCGTTATTCTCCGACGCCGATCTCTCAACGCCCATCGACGAGATTTTCAAAGTGATCGATCCGATCAAGAACGGTGAGTATGATGTGGCGTTCGGATCTCGGGCGCTGGATCGCACGCTGATCGGAACGCACCAGCCGTGGCGACGGGAACAAGGCGGGAAGGTAATGAATATGGTCATACGTACTATGTCTCGATTACCATTCGCCGATACGCAGTGCGGATTCAAAGCATTTCGTATGGCCGCATTTCGCCCACTGCTCGATGTAATGACGATCGACCGCTTTGGTTTTGACGTCGAGTTCCTATTCGTCGCCAAGTATCACGGGCTCCGGTTAGCCGAGGTCCCGGTTAGGTGGAACAACGTTGAGGGCTCGAAGGTGAGTGTCCTCCGCGATACGCGGAGAATGTTCAGCGAGCTTGCCCAGATACGCAAGAACGAGCGAGACGGGGTATATAATCTAGAGAAATGACCGCTAAGCTTAATGTCAACATCGACCACGTTGCAACGATCCGCGAAGCACGAAAGACGATCGAGCCAAGCATCGTCACCGCCGCTGTCATCTGTGAACAGGCCGGCGCGAACGGGATCACGGTTCACCTGCGTCAGGATCGAAGGCATATCCAGGATCGGGATATCGAAGTCCTCCGCGAGGTCGTTACAACATATCTCAACGTCGAGATGGCGGCGACGGAAGAGATGCTCGCCATAGCCCTGCGAACTAGGCCCGACGCTGTCTCGCTCGTCCCCGAGAGCGCGAATGAAATAACTACTGAAGGCGGGCTGGATGTGGTCGGCAACTTCGAGAATGTAAAGAAGGTTATCGGCAAGCTGAAAGCAGCCGGCATCTTTGTCAGCATTTTCATTGATCCCGATCTTGAGCAGATCGAGGCAGCCGGCGGGGCAGGCGCACAGCAAGTGGAACTATGCACTGCTGAGTATGCAGAGATGACGCTAAGCTCGCGTGCCGCTCATGGCGAAGGCGCTCAAAAGGCGGCGTCGGAGATAAGCCGGATCGCCCAAGCTGCGGATCACGCGAAGAAAAATGGAATGATAGTCGCGGCCGGACACGGCCTTACATACCGGAACATTGCCGCACTCGCCTCGATTCCCGACATCTCCGAATTCAACATCGGCCACAACATAATTTCCCGATCCGTGTTTGTCGGATTGAACCAGTCGGTACGGGAAATGATCGACGCGATCCGCGGTTAGTAGGACGGACTAACGGTCCGTCCTACCCCGGCGGACTTTCAACTACTTCACGGTGAATTTCACATCATTCGGACTCTGGGCGAGTCGGCGGTCGTTGGAGTTATACGCTTCGATCTTAGGGTTGTAGGTGCCGGCCTTCAACGGTTTATCAATGGCCAATGTCGGATCATCAACACGCTTGTTGATATAGTCGGAAGGCGTCTCGGCCCCGGTAGTTGAGTCGCCGTGTATGCTCACCTTGTAATAAGCTGCGTCAGGATACGCATCCCATTTTATCTCGATATTTTCGGGTGCGACGTTCGAACCCGCTTTCGGACTCGTGACCTTTAGATCGTTCTTGAACAAGTGAGTGTCGGGAGCAAAATACGTTTTGTCGCCTTCGATGTTGTATTTTGCGGCCGCGATTATTCCCGAGGTCGCAAACACATAGAACGGTGTGTTGAAGACGCGTACGGTCAGAGCCTCGTAAACTCCGGGCGGCACATCCTTGATCAAGTACTCGCCGGCGTCATCGGTCTTCGCCGTAAAGGTCTCGCCAGTACACCCGCCTCCAAACTGGCTGAAAGTTTTGCACAACTTAACTTCGACACCCGCCGCACCCTTCTCGTTGAATAACGCTTTACCCTGGACGTTGCCTTTGCCCGCGGCCGGCTTTTCTTTTTCAACGCCGGTGCCGGAGGGGATCGTGCCGTCGGCGTTCGGGGCGGGCGCCGAAGGTTTGGCCTTCGCGGTGTCTGCGTTGCTATTCACGGTTTGATTTGAGGTGAGCTTTTCAAACGCGTTACAGCCCAACAGGAGCATGGCGACAAAAACTATCGTGAGAACGGTTTCGTTTCTTAGAGGCATGAATTCAATCTCCTTGTTTGTTTTCACGCGGGTGCGTCCGTCAGAACTGCTTGCGGGCAACCGTTTGTGGTCGGATAGGATTGTAAGTGCAAACGTCGCAATTTGCACGCGGCAACCGGCGCTTGCCTCTATAATCTGACGGGCGGACGATCCTCTCCTGTCGGAAGCTATAAGACGGCTTTGAGCGCTTGGCCTGTGTATGACTTCCGGACCCGTGCAATATCTTCCGGCGTCCCCGTCGCGACAACCTTTCCGCCCCCTGTACCGCCGTCCGGACCAAGGTCGATGACATAGTCGGCAGATTTGATGACGTCGAGATGATGCTCGATGACGATGACCGTGTTGCCGGTGTCGACAAGCTTTTGCAGGACCTCGAGCAACTTGTGGACGTCGGCGAAATGAAGGCCCGTCGTTGGCTCATCGAGTATATAGATCGTTTTTCCGGTGGAGCGTTTTGAAAGTTCTTTCGCGAGTTTTATCCGCTGGGCCTCGCCGCCGCTCAGCGTCGTCGAGGACTGCCCGATCTTGATGTAGCCAAGGCCGACATCGAGGAGCGTCTCGAGCTTTTGCCTGATCTGTGGAATGTTCTCAAGGATCGGCAGAGCGTCCTCGATCGTCGTGTCCAAAAGATCGGCGATCGACAATCCCTTGTACCTGACTGCCAGCGTCTCGCGGTTATAACGCTTTCCGCGGCAGACGTCGCAAGTTACGTAAACGTCCGGCAGGAAATTCATTTCGATCCGCTTCATGCCGTCGCCTTCGCACCCTTCGCATCGTCCGCCTTTGACGTTGAATGAAAACCGGCCGACCTTGTAGCCGCGAGTGCGTGATTCGGGAAGCATCGCGTACAACTCACGGATCGGCGTAAAGAGTCCGGTGTAGGTCGCGGGATTCGAACGCGGCGTGCGGCCGATCGCAGTCTGATCGATCTCGATGATCTTGTCGACGAGATCCAGCCCCTCGATACCGTCGTGCTCGAGCGGATCGACGGCCGATTTATACACATGCCGGTAGAGCGCCGGATAAAGGATCTCTTCGACAAGCGTCGATTTACCCGATCCGGAAACGCCTGTCACGACTGTCAGCAACCCGAGCGGAAACTCAACGTCGATATTTTTCAGATTGTGCGCCCGGGCGCCTTTGACGCGAATGCGGTTGCCGTTCGGCAGACGACGGACGTCAGGGATGTCGATCTTCAACTCGCCGTTCAGATATTTCGCGGTCAGCGATCGGGTCGACTTACGGATCTCTGCTGGCGTGCCGGTCGCCACGATCTCGCCGCCGTGCGTACCTGCAAGCGGACCTAGATCGACAACGTAATCCGCGTGCTCGATAGTTTCCTCGTCGTGCTCGACAACAAGAACCGTATTGCCGAGATCGCGGAGGTGGTGCAGAGTTTCGAGAAGCTTTTTGTTATCTCGCGGATGCAGGCCGATGCTCGGCTCGTCGAGAACGTAGAGAACGCCGCGGAGTTGCGACCCGATCTGCGTCGCGAGCCTGATCCGTTGCCCCTCACCGCCTGAGAGCGAAGCCGATCCACGATCGAGCGTTAGATAGCCCAGGCCGACCGCGGTTAGAAAGCGCAATCGGTCGCGAATTTCTTTCAGGACGAGACCAGCGATTTTTTCTTCCCGTGCGGTTAGCTTGACCCCGTCGACCTTCCTCACGGTCTCGTCGATCGGCAGCATCACATAGTCCGCGATGCCGAGCCCGTTCACTTTTACCGCCAGGCTCTCGGGCTGCAGCCGAGCTCCATTGCAGACGGGGCAGGTAACAGGAGCGATCAATTCCTCGAGGGCAAGTCTTGTTTTCTCTGACGGCGGATTTTCCATCCGATCGCGCATCGTCCGCACGGCGCCTTTCCAATCGCTTTCGTACTTGTAAGTCCCCTGTCGAAATGTAAGACGACGCTTAGTGCCGTTGAAAAATGCGTTGCGAACCTCAAGCGGCAGATCGGCAAACTTTGTCTTCACCAATTCGTCGCCGACTCGTTTCGACTTCCCAACGATCTTCTTCTTGACCTTACTCAGCAATGAGTCGTCAGGCGGTTCGAGCTTGTCCCCGTCCGTAAATTTTTCGATGATCGCGTTGAGGGCCGATTGCAGATAGTTTCCGCTTGCCTTATCGACGCCGCCGAGAAACGTGATCTTCCCGGCTTTCTGGGCGTGGTCAGAGACGATCTTGTTGGCATCGATCTCCATCACCGTCCCGAGACCCTGACAACGCTTGCAGGCGCCGTACGCCGAGTTGAATGAAAACGATCGCGGTTCGAGCGTGGCAATGTTGATACCGCAGTTGATGCAGGCCATCCGCTCGCTGTAAAGCTTCTCTTCACCGTCGACGATCGAGATCAGCACAGCGCCGCCGGTGAGACGCAAAGCTGTCTTTACAGATTCCGTCAGGCGTTCTTTGACGCCCTCCTTCATCAGCAGCCGATCGACCACCACTTCGATTGAGTGGTTGCGCCGCTTGTCGAGCTCGATCTCCTCATCGAGCTGACGCATCTCTCCGTCTACACGTGCACGTAGAAATCCTTCCTTATGAAGCTTTTCGAGCTCTTTCTTGAACTCGCCCTTACGACCGCGGACTATCGGGGCGAGGATCATCACTCGCTCGCCTTCCGGCAAGCTCAGGATGCCGGTAACTATCTGTTCGACCGATTGTCGCGTTACCGCCGCTCCGCATTGATGACAGTGCGGCTGTCCGATGGACGAGAAAAGTAAGCGAAGATAATCGTAGATCTCGGTGACCGTTCCGACCGTCGAGCGAGGCGATCGCGAAACCGTTTTCTGTTCGATAGAGATCGCCGGACTCAATCCTTCGATCGAATCGACGTCGGGCTTTTCGAGTTGGTCGAGAAACTGTCGTGCGTAAGCCGAAAGCGATTCGACGTACCGTCGCTGTCCTTCGGCGTAGATCGTATCGAATGCAAGCGACGATTTTCCCGATCCCGAAAGACCGGTGATGACCGTGAATTTGTTACGTGGGATGTCCACGTCTATGTTCTTGAGGTTGTGCTGGCGTGCCCCGCGAACGGTGATCTCGTTAATGCTCATTACGGTGAAGAAAACTGCTCCCTAACGAAACAGGTATTTTAGCAAAGACGGGATGAAAGGCAGAAACCGACCGGTAAGGGGTGTGCATCCTTCAACTCGGTGGTTCTTTAGACTCCGTCAGCTACAAGAAAGCTCCCCTCCTTCCGAAGGAGGGGTGGCAGCCGCTTCGGCTGACGGGGTGGTTCTCTCTCCCGCACAGCCAAAACAACTCCGAATTCTCTCCGCAACAAAACTCCCGGAAGTGTGTTGCCAAACCCGGATTTTGCTACTTACGAAGGAGGGGTGCCGACCGCTTCGGTGGTCGGGGTGCTCCTCTCTTCCGCCCAGCCAAAACAACTCCGTATCCTGTCGACAACAAACTCGCGTTCCTCGAACACTAACCGGTTCTCGAACCTGATTACTTTGATCCCAAACTGGAGTACGAATATTTTTCGTTCGTAATCATACTGTGCAGCGATTTCGGTAGAGTGCCCCTGCCCGTCTAGCTCAATTCCGAGATGTTCAGATGGACAATAGAAATCAAGAATGTACCTACTAACACTGTGTTGGCGGCGGAACTTTCGTCCGTCGAGTCTTGAGTTCTTGACTAGATTCCAGAACGAAGCCTCGGCGGGTGTTAGATGCGATCGAAGTTGCGTACGGAACGTTCGGAGTTCAGGCAGGGAATGGATGTCCGTCTTGCTGCGTTTATATGCCATGGGAGTGGTACCGATCAGCATACTAGAGAACCACCCCGTCCGCGAAGCGCGGACACCCCTCCTTCGGAAGGAGGGGAGCTTCGTCACGAAGCTATCCCAACTTCTCATTCACAAAAGTAAATATCGCCGTAGCGATGCTTACGACTATGAACGTGGCGATTGCCCGCCACACGGCGTCGGACTCGGTGAACTGCCAAATGGCGAGGATGCAGAGAACCGTGCATGCAACAAGCGAGGTCGTGATCACCACGAAAGCGATCCAGCGGACGATCGCGGGATTCACAACGCCGCGCGATTCGGTCTTGAGTTTTACAACAACATCGGCACTCTCTGGCTGCATATGGCGATTATAGCAAACGGAGTTGTCAACTAGTTGTCGACACCCTCCCTACCGGTCGTATTTCCGCCTGACCGCTTAGTCGGCACGGTTATTGCGACCGTAGGGATTCAACTAGAAAAGCGTCCCGTGTTCGTACGCATGACCGGAAATATTTCGCCAAGGTCCCGGAACAACGGTCTCAACTTAAACTGGAGAGGTACAAATGCATCAGACAGAAACAAATAAGAACTCACGCACGACATTTCTCACGGACACCACTCAGAACGTAAACAATCCGGAACGGGTAGCCTCGGCCGTCGCCGGTGGGGCGATGCTCGCTTACGGACTAAAGCATGGCGGGCTTGGCGGCACACTTCTTTCGGTCGTCGGCGGAGGAATGCTACTGCGAGGAACTACAGGTCACTGCCACGTTTACGACGCAATTGGAGTCGACACAGCCACACGTGAACGTTCCGGATCGCCTTTCAAACGCTCGAGCTTGCTGTCCGGCAAGATCCACGTCACAAGGGCATTGACGATCAACAAGTCGCCGGCGGAGCTTTACGAGTTCTGGCGTAACTTCGAAAACTTGCCGATATTTATGCGCCATCTCGAATCCGTCACGAAGTCCGACGAAAAAACGTCCCACTGGAAAGCAAAAGCGCCGCTCGGGCAAACGGTTGAGTGGGATGCGGAGGTGACAAGCGATATACCGAATCAGCGAATCGGTTGGAAATCGCTCGAAGGTGCCTTCATCCCAAACTCCGGCGTCGTCGAATTTTTGCCGACTATCGATCGCGGTACCGAATTAAAGATCACGATGATCTACGAAGCACCGGGAGGAAAGCTCGGCGAATGGATTGCCTCAGCCTTGGGCGAAGAACCGAGCATTCAGATCGCCGAAGACCTGCGGCGGTTTAAGAGTCTTATGGAAACCGGTCTGATCATGAAGATAGATGGACAGGCTTCGGGACGCGAACCGATCCAGAAAGCGTTGAGTGCTACGGCGAGGTGACGGGATGACAAAGAAATTGAAAAACGGTGACAAGGTCGAATGGAACACGTCACAGGGAACAACTCGCGGGACTGTCGAGAAGAAGATCACTTCGCCGATGAAGATCAAGGGACATAAAGTCGCCGCGTCAAAAGACAACCCGGAATATCTGGTTAAGAGTTCCGAAAGTGGTAAAAAGGCGGCGCATAAATCTGAGGCATTAAAGAAGGTTAGGGAGTAATTGGTATG
>JBKJOR010000353.1:0-4042 GCA_046595575.1 Pyrinomonadaceae bacterium
GCGCCATTCGCGTTGCATCGACCCCATATTTTTCGAACACGCTAAGCGGGTCGATTCCGTTATTCTTGGTCTTCGACATACGTTGACCGTTCTTGTCGAGAACCGTTCCATGGATGATCACGTCATCGAAAGGCTTTTCGCCCGTGAACTTCATCCCCGTCATTACCATACGAGAAACCCATAGAAAGATAATGTCGCGACCGGTAACGAGAACGCTGGTCGGGTAGAAGGTCGCCAGGTCTCTAGTCCCAGGTCCCTCGTCCCAGGTGGACGTTTCGACAGGGGTGCTTTGGACCTGGGATTTGGGACTTGGGACTTGGAACTCCGAGCCCGTCCAGCCGAGTGTCGAGAAAGGCCAAAGGGCGGACGAAAACCATGTGTCTAGCACGTCCTCTTCTTGCGTCAGGTCTTGGGTACCAGCTTGTTCGGACGCTTCTTCCTTAGTTCGAGCGACGTAGATCTTCCCATCCGAGTCATACCACGCCGGTATCTGATGTCCCCACCAGAGCTGTCGCGAGATCGTCCAGTCCTTCAAATTTTCGAGCCACGTCGTGTAGACCTTCTTATGTGGAACCTCCGGAAAGAAATTTGGAAGCCCGTCGTCGCGCATCAGTTTCAACGCCAGATCGCGCATCTCATCCATTTTGACGAACCACTGTTCCGAGAGCAGCGGTTCGATGACGGTCTTGCAGCGCTCACAGTGTGGCAGAGTGACCTCGTAATCTTCGATCTTTTCAAGCAGGCCGAGTTTCTCGAACTCTTCAACGACCTTCGCACGTGCGTCGAAGCGGTCCATACCAATAAACGCTTCGCCGGCCGCCGCGTTCATCGTCGCGTCGTCGTTCATTATGACGAGCTTCTCCAGGCCGTGTCGTTCGCCGATCTCCCAGTCGTTCGGGTCGTGAGCGGGCGTTATCTTGACAGCGCCGGTCCCGAATTCGGATTCAACGTATTCATCGGCGATGATCGGGATCTCGCGGCTCGTGAGCGGCAGTGCGATCGATCTTCCGATCAGATCTTTATACCGTTCGTCTTCCGGATGGACAGCAACGGCTGTGTCGCCAAGCATTGTCTCGGGACGAGTCGTGGCGACGGTAATAGTTGATTGCGGATCGCCCCCTCTCCCTGTCTCCGAGTCTCCGCGTCCTGTGACCGGATACTTCAGGTAATACAACTTTCCGTCCTTCGCCTTTTCTTCTTTAACTTCCAAGTCAGAAAGGACTGTCTTGTCGCGTGGGCACCAGTTCACGATGCGCGTCCCGCGATAGATCCAGCCTTGCTCATAAAGACGAACGAAAACTTCACGCACAGCGCGCGACAGACTCTCCTCCATCGTAAACCGCTCGCGTGTCCAATCTACCGACAATCCCTCGCGTCTTATCTGGCGGGTTATTTCACCCCCATACTTGTTTTTCCATTCCCAGACTTTTTCGGTAAATGCTTCTCGTCCGATGTCCTGCGGGGACTTGTGCTCTTCCTTCTTGAGCTGCCGCGTCACCATCAACTGCGTCGAGATACCGGCATGATCAACTCCGACAAGAAACAACGTCCGGTATCCGAGCATTCGTTTCCATCGGGTCAGCACGTCCATCAGCGTGTGTTGGAGCGCGTGGCCCATGTGCAAACTGCCAGTTACGTTCGGCGGCGGTATTACTATCGAGAATGGACGGGCGGTAGGATCCTTATTGATCTCGGGCGTGAAAAAACCGCTCGACTCCCATCGCTCGTAATGATGTTGCTCGGCTTCTTTCGCGTCGTAAGCCTTTGGAATTTCCATATTCGAGAAAAGTTAGATGATAAAACAAAAACGGCCAGCTTTCATCTTCGAATGAAATCTGGCCCGCGAATGCTGTTGGCGATCGCCTACTGCATCTTGGAAAGTTTCTCGACGACCTGCTGAACGATGGTCTCCATTAACTCGGGTGACAGGCTCACTACTTGTTTTGTGCCACCCTGCTCTGCGGGGCTTTGAGGGGTAGTGAATTCTAACGTCTTTTCGATCTCGCCCGGCGGCAGTTCTAATAGATCGCTGTCATCCAGATCGAAATCGTTCCGATATTGTTCCACGGTCAAGGCCGGGATCTGCTCCGTTGCTGCAAACTGATCCACGTACGGTGGGGTCTGAAGCATTTCGTCGGCAAATCTATCCTCCGCGGCTTCCTCGACGACAGGCTCTTCGAATGAACCGGTTGATGTTTCCGCCTCACCCTGTACCGCCTCGAAATCGCCGGGAGTATAGTCGCCCTCCTGCGTTGAGTCGATCGCCTGCAGCGTTTCAGTATCAGTGACAGATCTGGTATCGATCATCTCGTCGTCCATACCCGCATCGACGAACCGCGGTGAGCCGGACTCTATTTCATCTCCGGCCGAACCGCCGAAACTCTTTTGATACAGATTGTCGATGTCGTTCACTTCCGGAGCGAGTCCATCCAACGACTCGTGAAAATCCTGCTCGGCAAGCGGTAAGGTTTCACTCGTGGCCGCAGAAGATTCCATCAGATCGGTCACTTGCGAAACTAGCTGACGGATCGATTGAAACGGTTTTGTAAGGTAGGCATTGGCACCGACCCGGGCCGCTTCGGCCTCGTCGAACGGCTCAAACGAACCAACGAGAAGGACCACCGGCAGATGCCTCGTCACGGGATTGTCGCGAATTATTTCACAGATCTGATAACCGTTAAGACCCGGCATATTAACGTCCGCCAGGATCACATCCGGCGACATCTCGGATATCTTTTGCATTGCCGAGTCGCCATCACCGACTGTAATGACTTCAATCCCTTCGTCCGCGAAGGTCAGGTTAACGACCTTTTGGATGGTTATCGAATCGTCTGCCAACAAAAGCTTGCGTTTTGACACAGATGAAAAAGCTCCTTTAAGACTATCGCTGAAGATTATGAACTTAGTGTTCTGAAAACTATCACTTCACCTGCCGGAGGTCAAGAAACTTGCACTCGCTGTCCCTCTACCTTTTTCTCTCGTTGAATTTCCTTTTCTGCGTCCTCAGCGTGGCGTTAGCAAAGGGCTTAACGAAACGCAACCGGCCCCGCCAAACAGCTACCGGAATTATATTTTCAGTTTCAGACGTTTGAACCTATTTCGGCCGACCTCCGGATATCAGAAAGCTCAGCAGCTAGTTTGATAGCCGCCCGCATACTTGATTCATCAGCCACACCTTTCCCCGCAATGTCGATCGCCGTACCATGATCGACCGACGTTCGGATGAGAGGCAGACCGAGGGTTACATTTACCGATGACCCGAACGAAAGAGATTTGACGGCGATCGTGGCCTGGTCGTGATAGAGTGCGACCACCGCGTCGAAATCGCCGGCAAACCCGCGCAAGAAAATTGTGTCCGGCGAAAACGGGCCGGAGACATCTATGCCGTAAATTCTCCTGCATTCCTCAATGGCCGGTATGATCTCGGCGGATTCTTCCGAACCGAACATTCCACCTTCCGATGCATGCGGGTTGAGGCCTGCGACTGCAATCGAGACGGGTCTGCTGAGCAACTCGCGAAACTGTCTATCTGAGAATCTGATCAGGTCGACCAGATTCAACTTGGTCACCAGTTTGATCGCGTCGGTAAGCGGCAGGTGGGTGGAGAGCAAAACTACGCGCAACTTCTCCGCAAAAAAACTCATTGCGAAATCGGTCGTGCCCGTGAGGGCCGCCAAGAATTCGGTGTGTCCCGGAAAGTCGTAACCACCCGCGGCGAGAGCCTTTTTGCTGATCGGCGCCGTCGCTACTGCATCGATCTTTCCCGCCCGCCAGAGCTCGACTGCCTTTTCGATATACTCGCCCGATGCCCTTCCCGTCTCGGCTGTCTCCTGCCCAGGAATAGCTCCGTTGGGAAGGTTTTTGAGATCAACGACCTCGATCGCAGAACTGAGGGCCGCATGATCGATCTCCCGGAACTCTAATCTAAGCGCGAGGCGTTCGGCCTCGGCGCGAAGGAGCTCCGCGTCGCATATGACCACAGGACGAAAATAATTTTGAAATGTATTGTCGGAAAGTGCTTTGAGGGTTATTTCCGGTCCGA
>JBKJOR010000461.1:0-13179 GCA_046595575.1 Pyrinomonadaceae bacterium
CTGATAGCTTCCGGTTACCGAGCACGATGAGCGAAGAGATCGCTCGTGTCGAGGGCGTGCGTGCGGTTATTCCGATCGGACAGAACTCGGTCGCCGCTGACGACAACAACACAGGAAGTCGCCTCATAGACGGGATCGAGTTCGACGAGTATGCAGACGTTGTCGGGATCGACGTTGTCGAGGGTCGCAAACTTGGCGGCGGTGACGAAGCGATCATCGACACGGGATTTCAGCGGCAGAAGAAATACCAGCTAGGACAGCGGATAAAGCTTTACGAACGCGAGTTCACGATTGTCGGAACTTACGAGCCTGCTGCCGGTGCCCGCATAAAAATTCCGCTTACGACGATGCAAGAGCAGCTCGGTTCGGACGGGAAAGTAACGGCGTTCCTCGTAAAGATCGCGGAAGGACAGGAGGATCGCCAGGTAGCGGAGCGGCTCCACCAGACTTTTCCTGATAGCCAGCTCGTGCTTACCAGCGAGATCGAGGAACTTTACATGCAGGGTTTCCCTGCCCTGAACGT
Source organism: Pyrinomonadaceae bacterium (assembly GCA_046595575.1). Classification (GTDB taxonomy): domain Bacteria; phylum Acidobacteriota; class Blastocatellia; order Pyrinomonadales; family Pyrinomonadaceae; genus OLB17. Next base: position 524 of record JBKJOR010000461.1, read on the forward strand.
TTTCCTGAACGTCTTTATCGGTGTCGCCGCAGCCATCAGTGGGCTCGTCATTCTGCTAACGATGTACACGACCGTCACTGAACGCACACGGCAGATCGGCATCATGAAATCCCTCGGCATGAGCAATGCCGCGATTGCCTGGATAATCACTCAGGAAGCTTTGCTCCTTAGCGTGTTTGGGATCACGACCGGCATATTATTGACTTTTATTTTGCGGTTTGCTTTGACCAGCGTGACGACACTCGAAGTAGAAATGAGCGCTTGGGTTATATTACTGACCTTTATCGTCGGTCTTATCGGCGGTGCACTCGGCGCTCTCTATCCGGCGATGCGTGCCGCTCGGCTCGACGCGGTCGACGCTCTTAGTTACGAATGACTTCGGTGAATGTCGGGTTGATTTCGCGCGTTTATCATAGTCTGCTCGGCCATTATTAACCGCTCGCCGTCCACCGCTTCTTCTTCATCAGTTTCCTTCGGCAAAAATAAAACCACGATCAACCCGAGTCCGGCCGTGAACGCACCAACCCAGAAGACCGGGTGTATCGCCTTGGCTAGTGCGGACTGCAGGACGGCGAGCGTTTCGACCGGCACCTCAGCTCTCGCTTGGGACTCGATCAAGGCGCTCGGGTTCGACGCAAACGAAAGCGCCTGCTCTTCGGTCAAAGGACCGTGATTATCTGCTGACCGTCGAAGCTCCGATGCAAGGCCGGAGGTAAGTACGGCCCCCATTACTGCGACGCCGAGGGCTCCACCAATCGAACGCGAAAACTGATTCAGCGAAGTTGCAATACCCAGCTTGCTGCGCTCGACCGCTTGCTGAACGGCAATTAGCAGCATCAGCATTGTCAGCCCGAGTCCGGAGCCGATGACCATTAGATCCACATATAGCCATACGCGGCTCGTCTCGCGGTCGAACATGGCCAGAAATACGAAGCCGAGCGTTAGCACAAGGTATCCGAAGATCGTGATGATGCGATATCCGACCCGCAGCATTAAACGTCCGCCGATAACCGACATCGTCACCCACGTCAGCATTAGCGGTGTAAGCAGCGACCCCGCCTCGGTAGCGGAAAATCCAAGCGATCCTTGTGCAAACAGCGGAATGAACGAGATCACGCCGAACATTGCGACGCCCCCAAGAAACCCTGCAAGCACGGCGATCGAAACGGTCTTGTTGAGAAAAAGATCGAACGGAATGATCGGGTCGGTAGCACGTTTCTCTACAAACACGAACGCAGCGAGCATGACAGCCGCGACCGCGACGAGCAAAAGATTTTGCGACGCAAAAATGCCGGCTCCTTCACCTTCAGCCATCGCGAACATAAGCAGGCTGATAGCGGTCATCAACAAGATCGCCCCTGCGTAATCGATCGTCGGACGGTTTCGAATTTTGGGCTCACGCAGAGCGAGGCCAATAATTACCGCCGCGACGATCCCGATCGGAAGATTAACAAAGAACACCCATCGCCAATTGAGTTGATCTGTTATGAAGCCGCCGACAACCGGGCCGATGATGCTTGAGAACCCCCAGACGCCACTAAAGTAAGCCTGCATCTTCGCCCGTTCTTCGACCGTAAATGTGTCGCCGATGATCGTCATCCCGAGCGGTATCAGAGCTCCGGCCCCGAGTCCTTGAATCGCGCGAAATACTATCAACTGCGTCATCGATGTCGACAGTCCCGACAGAAGTGTGCCGAGCAGAAATATCCCGATGCCGATCTGATAAAGCAGACGGCGTCCATAAAGGTCGGAGAGTTTTCCCCAAACCGGCACCGTGACCGTTGACGTGACAAGATAGGCCGAGAATACCCAACTGTAATGATTCAGCCCGCCGAGCGACGCAATGACCGTCGGCATCGCGGTTCCGACAACGGTGGCTTCGAGCGCGGCGATGAACATCCCCGTCATCACGCCGGCAGTGATCGCGATGCGGCGGTTTCTCGAAAACTCGGGAACAGGCTCGGATGCCGCTATTGCCGCCTCGTTCATTCCTTTCCCCTGGTTAACGAACTATGTCCGACCCACTCCCGATCCTTCTCGGCAAGCAACCGTATCTCTTCCATCAGATGATCACCGATCTCTTTATGCGTCCGGATCGAATCCCGTTTCGAATAAAACTCCGATAGATCTATTTCGCTTCCGAACCAAATGCGGAGTTTTGGGCCGCCCGTCCAATTTCCGATCACCTGTTTCGGAAGGTCGTTGATCAGGCCGGTCACGAAGACCGGAATGACCAGCGGCTTTGACTCATAAATTACCTTTCCAATACCTGGCTGGGCCGGCAAGAACGAGTACGGGTCTTTGCTCAGGTTGCGCTTTCCTTCAGGATGAAAGCCGATCACATGGCCGCGGCCGGACGTGCAGAGCCGGATCAATTCGCGCATCGAAAATTTGTCGAACATCCGCTTTCGCGCTTCGCCCTGTTCCCGGAAAAACGGTGGGTACATTGCCCACCAGCCCATTACGAGATTGACGAACCAACCTACAGGGCTGTCGTAGAAGAATTTTGCACGCACTGGAAAGAAAAGTATTATCGGCCGCCGCGTCCGGCGAAACAGGGCGCTCGAAACGGTGTACATGTCGAAGAATGAACGGTGATTAGCTACCAGGATCAGCGGGCGGTCAGGATCGGTGGCGTCGACATTTTCGACGCCAAAAACGTTCATCAGGTTATACGTCGCAAGATAGATCCACAGCGAACCGACATGTCGCTGAAAAAATGTCCAGAAGCTTTTCCAGGCACCGTTATTCATCCGTCGTACCAGCCGAAAGCCGAGCGACTCCATGGGGCTAAGGACGGACATCTCCTCCCGGGTCGGCAATGCTGGTCGGTCAATGCGTTTTATTTTTGTATCGCCGCCGGCGGCTAGCTCCTGAGACATAAATGAAGAGATAGTTTAACACCCGTGGAAAAGGGGATTAAAACGCCGGAGCGTTCTGCAAAAACGTAGACAGAGGGCCGCGGTTTATACTATTATGGGCTTACTTTAAGAATTGAGTTACGGGACCCTCAATATTCTCCTGACTTCATTCGCCATTTTCTAAACACATAAATTTTGACTCGTCCGGCCGAGAAGTGGATCCCAGACCATATCGGTCTGGCTTCTTTCGAGAGCAGAACAGGAGAGCAGATGTCTACGAAACCGTTCAACCGAGTCCTTACAGTATTAACTTTCCTTCTTACTGTGTGCGGTGCCGCTCACGCTCAGACCAGCCCCGACTCGGTATGGTCCGCGATCAGCGAGAGCGAACTTGCCGGCCGTTCGACTGAGCGGCAGATCGAGCCAATAAAGTACCGTACGTTCCGTTTGAATAAAGCTGCCGTGATGCCGATCTTGGACTCGGCCCCGGTCGAGTTCTCCGACTCCAGCCGTTTCATGCAGACGATTCTCACTTTGCCGATGCCGGATGGAACCTTTGCTCGCTTCCGCATCGAACATTCGTTGGTAGTCGAGATCGGGTTGTTGGAGAAGTTCCCGGAGCTGGGCCGGACGTACAACGGCCGCGGAATCGATGACCCGACAGCGACAGTCCGGCTCGATCTGTTACCGAACGGATTTCATGCGATGGTGCTCTCGCCGAGAGGTACGGTTCTGGTCGATCCGTATGCGAAAGGCGACACCGAGAATTATCTTACTTATTTGAAACGAGATGTTCCTCGCCGCAATGCTTTCATCTGCGACTTCGACGGGCAGAAGGCTCTCGAGGAAATGTTCTCGCTGAAAAAGGACGCCCACGAAGAGCTGATCCCTGACGCGGCCTCGCCCGAGGTCACGTCCGGAAGCCAGCTCCGGACGTACCGTCTCGCAGTTGCCTCAACAAGTGAGTATGCGATCGCGGTCGGCGCGAATACGATCGCCGGATCACTTGCTGCCAAGGTTTTGATCATGAATCGCGTCAACGGTGTGTATGAACGTGATCTTGCCATCCGAATGGTCATGGTTGCGAACAACAACCTGATCACCTTCGCCGGCGACAACATGACATGCGGTCCGATGAATAACGAAGCTTGCACGGCGGATAACGACCCTTACTCAAACACCAGCGGCTCGCAGATGCTTCCGCAAAACCAGACCAAGATCGACTCAATAATCGGCTCGGCGAATTATGATATCGGCCACGTATTCAGCACCGGCGGAGGCGGGATCGCAAGCCTGCGTGTCCCGTGCTCAGGATCAAAGGCACGTGGGGTGACAGGTTTGTCGAACCCGGTTGGTGATCCTTTTGCTATCGACTATGTCGCTCACGAGATGGGCCATCAGTGGGGTGGCAATCACACGATGAACGGGTGCAGCCGCACAGCCTCGGCGGCTTACGAGCCGGGCAGCGGCGTTACGATCATGGCCTACGCAGGTATCTGCGGTGCGCAGGACCTCGCCGGAAACAGTATCGATACGTTTCATGTTAAAAGCCTTGAAGAGATCGTTTCATATAGCCAGATCGGAAACGGAAACTCATGCCCGGTGACGACAGCTACGGGAAATACACCGCCAAGCGTGTCGGTAGTCGGAGGACCGGCGTTCAACATTCCGAAGGGAACGCCTTTCGCGTTGACCGCAACAGGTTCCGATGCGAACGGCGATACTCTTTCATACGATTGGCAGCAGTACGACCTCGGAGCATCCGGTTCCGGGCAGGTTCCGAATAGTGACGCCGACGGTCAAGCTCGACCGATCTTTCGTCCATTGCCTCCGACCGCAAGCGGAACGAGAACGTTCCCGCAGGCCCAGCACATCCTGAATTCGATCAACATCCCGCCGCCAACAACCGACGGATTTCTTACCGGTGAAATCCTTCCGGCGATCACGCGTACGATGAACTTCCAGGTGGTCGCTCGGGATAACCGCGCGAACGGCGGGGGGATCAACACGGCCACTGCGACCGTGAATGTCGATGGAAATAGCGGGCCATTTGCGATTACCGCTCCGAATACCGGTGCGACGCTGACCGGTAACTCGAGCAGCACAGTAACGTGGAACGTGGCCGGTTCGAGTGCTGCACCCGTCAGCGCGGCGAACGTCCGTATTCTTTTCTCGGCAAACGGCGGGAACACTTTTCCGACGGTCGTGCTTGCCTCGACGCCGAATGACGGTAGCGAATCGATCACCGTACCCAACACGGCGACCGTCACTGGCCGGATCAAGATCGAAGCGGTGGGCAACATTTTCTTCGACATTTCCGACGTAAACTTTACGGTAGTGGCCGGCGGGCCGACCGCCGATGCTCCTTTCGATTTTGACGGAGACAACAAGACTGACTTGGCTATCTTCCGCCCATCTAACGGCCAGTGGTGGTACCAACGTAGTTCGAACGGTCAGGTTTTCGCGGCTTCGTTCGGAACGAACAGCGATCAGGTCGTCGCGGCCGACTACACGGGAGATTCTACGACAGACATAGCATTCTGGCGTCCATCGACGGGTGAATGGTACATCCTGAGATCCGAGAACTCGACCTTCTACTCGGTCCCTTTCGGAACCAGTGGTGACGTTCCAGTACCCGCAGATTATGACGGTGATGGGAAGGCAGACCTTGCCGTTTACCGACCTGCAGGGAACACGTGGTTCATACAGAAATCTGCGGGCGGCACTGACATATTCGGATTCGGTGCAGCCGGCGACAAACCGGTGATCGGCGATTACGATGGCGACTCAAAAGCGGATGTTGCGATATTCCGACCGGCGCCGGGTGAATGGTGGATCCGTCGCAGCAGCGACGCAAGTGTCTACGCATTCCAGTTCGGTGTGTCAACAGACAGACCGGTCCAGGGGCGGTTCACGGCCGACAATAAGACGGACGTAGCGATATGGAGACCGGCGAGCGGAACGTGGTTCATCCTGCGCAGCGAGGATAATTCGTTCTACTCGCTTCCTTTCGGCACACTCGGCGATATTCCTGTCCCCGGGGACTACGACGGCGACGGTCGATTCGATACGGCGGTCTTCCGTCCGTCCACCACCAACTGGTTTATCGATCGATCTACTGCCGGAACGCTGATTCAACAATTTGGAACTTCGACTGACACACCGGTACCTAGCGCGTTCGTTCCTTAACAGCGTCTGTAATGCGAAATAGAAAGAGGCTGTCTGAAGAGATGGCCTCTTTGCTTTAAACTCGTCCTAGTTTCCGTCCCGGCCTTTGGCCTGCGAACTTTAATACAGACCACGGACCACACGGAAAAGAATGAGAAAGACACGGAAAGAGATGAGCACGCGGGCGTCGTCGCGTCAGCGAATACGAATTTAGCTGTGGGTCTCAACCCACGCTAAATTGCGCCGAGACGAGATCGCGTCGCGTCGCGGAGCGACGATTCGAGTTTAGCCGTGGGTCTTAACCCACGGTAATCGCGCCGGGACGATATCTCGTCGCGTAGCGACGCACGATGCTTGTACCTGTCGCAACGGGCTAAATCAAATCCTTCGTGCATCGCTAACGCGACGCCGTCCTTATTATCAATATTCCGTGGGCGAAGGCCCACGGCTAAATTCGGGTAACCGCTAACGCGGTCGCTGAACGGTCTCGAGCCCTTACGTTACTCGATGTTGAAATACTTCGCCTCTGGATGATGGATGATGATCGCCGACGTCGACTGCTCAGGATCTAGCTGATACTCCTCGGTCAGTTCGACATCGATCCGCTCGGGCTCAAGCAGCTCAAATAATTTAGTCTGGTCCTCGAGGTTCGGACACGCCGGGTATCCGAAACTAAACCGCGAACCCTGATAACCCTGATGGAACAACTTCGCTAGCTCCGGTGCGTCGCCGCCGGCAATGCCGAGTTCTTCCCTGATCCTCTTGTGCCAGAGCTCCGCGAGAGCCTCAGCCGATTCGACCGATAGTCCGTGGAACAACAGATAGTCTGTATAGTTATCGGTTTGGAAAAGTTTTGCCGAATGTTCGCTCGCCTTTCTTCCCATCGTTACGAGCTGGAACGCGACAGTATCCGTTATCTCTTTCTCGACCGGAGCAAAGTAATCCGCCAGGCAAAAATTCTTACCGCCTCGCTGTTCGAGCGGCTGCCGCGGAAACGTGAACCGGAGCCGTTCAGTTTTCGCGTCGTCCTGATAAATTATCAGATCGTTCCCGCTCGACTGACACGGAAAGTAACCATAGACGAGTTTTGCTTCCAGCAGTTTTTCCCTGATCGCCTGGGCCTTGATCTCGGCAAACTTCGGATAGACAGTGTCTTCGAGGATCGTCTTGTACTCCTCGGGCGTTTTCCGTCCCTGTTTGTATTGCCACTGCCCCTTGAAGAGCGCCGTTTCGTTTATGTACTGAAATACTTTTGTCAGGTCGGTTATGTTAACGACCTGGGAACCATAGAACGGCGGTTTCGGGATTTCAGCCGCTGCCGAAACATGTGAACGGGTCGTATGCGTCGTGTCGCCCGATGCACGAGATGAAACTCTGGTCGCGACCGCCCCGAGCTTCGCATCCTCGCCTACCAAGTCTTCTTCAGATTCGACGGTTCGATCAGCGTCTGCTGAGTCGCTCGAAAGGTCAGTACCGTCCGCGTTAGCGGATGGTCGAGACTCGAGAGTGATAGGCGTTGATTCCCCTTCCGACGCCGCACCACCCGCTAACGCGGACGGTACTGACTTGTACGTCGCAGCCGTCGTCTTCGACTCGACAGACTCGACAGACTCGACAGACTCCGGACTAGTTAACTGGTCCATCGCGTGCAAACCATCGAACGCATCTCGAGCGTAGAAAAGCTTGCCGTTGTAGAGCGGCACCAGGTCGGCGTCAACGTACCGTCGATTGAGGGCCGCGCCACCAAGGATCACAGGAACATTGATGCCGCGTTCGTTCATCAACTCGAGATTGTCGCGCATGATGAGCGTCGATTTGACGAGCAGCCCGCTCATTCCGATGGCGTCGGCTTTCGTCTCTTCCCACGAACGGAGTATCTCGTCGATCGGCTGCTTGATACCGAGATTAACGACCTTGTATCCATTGTTCGTCAGGATAATGTCGACGAGATTTTTACCGATGTCGTGTACGTCGCCCTTCACGGTTGCCAGGACGAGCACGCCCTTATTCGATCCCTCGACCTTGTCCATGAACGGCTCGAGAAATTTCACCGCCGCCTTCATCGCCTCGGCGGACTGAAGCACGAATGGAAGCTGCATCTGCCCACTACCGAATAGTTCACCGACCGTCTTCATACCGTCGAGCAGGATCGTGTTGATGATCTCGAGCGGCGGATATTTCTCGAGACCCTGTTTGAGCGAATCTTCGAGGCCGATCTTTTCGCCATCGATGATGTGATGCTTCAGACGCTCTTCGAGAGGAAGCTGGGTGATGTCCTGCTTTATCGACTGGGCAGACTTTCCTTCGAACATCGTCGTAAAGTCGGTCAACGGATCGTATGTGCAGACGTCACCGTCAAACTTCCGCCGGTCATAGATCAGGTCGCGAGCGGTATCGATCTCGAGTTCATTGAACCGCATCAGCGGCAGGATCTTCGATGCGTTGACGATCGCGGAGTTCATTCCCGCCTCGACACAATCGTGGAGGAACACTGAATTCAGGACGACCCGAGCCGCGGGGTTCAGACCGAACGAAACATTCGAAACGCCGAGGATGATATTCACCGACGGCAGCTCCGCTCGTATCTGTGCGATCGCATTTACCGTTTCGACCGCGTTCTTGCGGTCTTCTTCGATCCCCGTCGAGATCGGAAGGGCGAGCGGATCAAAGAAAATATCATGGGCAGGGATACCGTACTCGGTGGCCCGGTCGAACGCACGGTGCGCGATACGCAGCTTATCTTCTGCGGTTCGTGCCATTCCCTCTTCGTCGATCAGGCCTATGACCACGCCAGCTCCGTATTCTTTCGCCAGCGATAACATCTTGAAAAATCGCGGTTCGCCATCCTCGAAGTTCGTCGAGTTCAAAAGACACTTACCACCCGCGTGCTCGAGGCCGGCCTCCATCTTTTCCCACTCGGTCGAATCGAGCATGATCGGGATCTTGACGTTCGTGACAAGCCGCGATATCAGCTCGTGCATGTCCGCAACACCGTCACGTCCGACGAAATCGACGTTGACGTCGAGAATGTGAGCGCCTTCTTTCTCCTGCGACTTCGCTAGATTCACGAGGCCGTCCCAGTTTTCGGCGTCGAGCAGGTCGCGCATCTTCTTCGAACCCGAAGCGTTGACGCGCTCGCCGACGATCAGGAAAGAGGCGTCCTGTGTATAAGGCTGCTGGAAATAGATCGAGGAGGCCGACGGAACAAGCTCGGCGTTACGTTGTTTCGGAGCGACGCCGCTAAGTCGATCTATGACGAGCTTCAGATGCTCAGGTGACGTTCCGCAACAACCGCCGACGATGTTCGCTCCGAAATCCTTTGCAAAATGTTCGACCTGCGCCGCAAAGCTCTCGGGCGTTTCGTCGTAGTGCTGTTTGCCGTCCTTCACTTCGGGTAACCCGGCGTTAGGCAGCACGGAAACAGGCAGCGGCGAATTCTCGCACAGATATCGGAAGCTGTCCGCCATCTGCTTGGGCCCGGTGCCGCAATTCATTCCGATGACGTCGATCGGAAAGGGTTCGAGCGCGGTCAACGCCGCTCCGATCTCGGTACCGTTGAGCATCGTTCCGAAAGTCTCGATCGTGACCTGTGCAATGACCGGAACCTTTACCTTTTGATTTTCGAAAAACTCGAAGATAGCAGCGAGCGCTGCTTTTGTCTGCAGCAGGTCCTGACATGTTTCGACGATCAGAACATCGCTCCCGCCGTCCATCAACCCGCGGACCTGTTCGCGATACGCGTCTTTCAGATTGCGATATGTAATATGTCCAAGCGTCGGAAGCTTTGTACCCGGTCCGATCGAGCCCGCCACGAAACGCGGCTTGTCGCGCGTCGAATAATCGCTCGCGATTCGTTTTGCAAGCTGCGCAGCCTTGAGGTTTACATCGTAGGTCTTCTCGGCAATCCCAAACTCCGTCAACACGATCTCGCTACCGCCGAAACTGTTTGTCTCGATCACGTCGCACCCGACATCAAGAAAACTCGTGTGAACTTTCTCGATCGCATCCGGGCGGGTGTAGAGAAGATTTTCGGAACAGTTCTCAAAATTCGGCCCGCCCCAGTCATCGATCGACAAATTCAGAGACTGCAGATAGGTCCCCATCGCACCGTCGAAGACGATGATTCGTTCTTTTAATATATCGAGAAAAGGTTTTGGCATATTTTCGAATTTCAATTTGCGATCTCTCTACGGCCGGCGCCCTTGCGTTAATCTCGATTCCCATTCACAAGGAGATCGCAAACCGAAAATCGCAAATCAAAAATAAAAAACTCTATGCTAAAGGCATAGAGTTCTTACAAATCACTCTTGCTGTTTAGCGTTTGTTTTACGTGGCCGCAAGTTGCAGTAACTCACCACGTCGCATCGAAGCGTAATAATAGCGAATTCCCCGGAGCGTGTCGAGCACCGAAAGTGTGCCGGAAACAAACTAAAGCTCGAGGATCGTATTTTCCGGCTTTTTCGTTCTGAGTACGCCTGCCCCTATTTGTTTCGAATATAGTTCATCGCCATCGACGCGATGTCGTCCATTGAGCTTCCGTCGCCGTCTTTGTCGAGATAGCTGGAGGCCATGTCCATCATCGGATTTCCCGACGACTGTGGGGCGGCTGCAGCCTGCTGGCCACCGAGGAGTCCGCCGAGGAGTCCACCAAGGCCATCGGCTCCGACGCCTTGCTGTTGTTTCTGCCGGCCGAGATAACCCATGACGATCGGGGCAAGCATCATCAGGATCTGCGCGACCTGTCCGCCTCCGAGACCCGATTGATTGCTTACTTCCTGCACGACAGGCGCCTGGTTGCCGCCCAAGATATGACCCAGTATTCCGCCGGCGTCGGCCTGTCGCGGCGGAGCCGCGTCCTGACCACCAAAGATCATGCTGCCAAGTCCGCCGAGGTTACCTAGAATGCTGCCGTCATGGTCCTGTTCAAGCGCTGTATTGAGACTTTCGGCACCCTGCGGTGTCGCGGCATTGTTTGCCAAACCACCGAGAATCATCGGCAACGCCGCCTGTATCGCAGTGTTGACTGCCGACGGCTCTGCACCCACGTTCTGGCTGATCTGATCGACGGCTTCGGTTCCCTGCTGCTGACCAAGCAAATCCTGTAATGAAAACATAACTCTGCTGCCCCCTCTCGAAAATAATTTCCGCGTCTGATTCGGTATAATCATGGTATCAGAATCTCCCGATTCCAGTTTAAAAGAATGTCGTCATCCTTACGTCGCCTCGTAGCGTTCCTGATTTTGTCGGCCGGTCTGCTCACGCTGTCGGGATGCTTTCTACTGGGGAATCGACGTGACCGTCCGCGCCTGACATACAGATCCGTGGCGACCATCTCGGGTCTCGATGGAAAGCTCAAGGAGCCATTCGGCGTCTCGATCCGAGACGGTGAAGTCTACATTTCAGATGGCGAAGCCGGCTCGATCCTGAAACTCGGTCCGGATGGAACGCTGCAGGTCTTCGCGAGTGGACTGAATGCTCCATCGTCGATCGCGTTCTTGCCGAACGGCGATCTGGTCGTCGCTGACACCGGATCGCATACGATAAGACAAATCGACTCGAACGGCGGCGTCAAGATCGTCGCCGGTGTCGAGAACGTTTTTGGATCTGCGGACGGACCTGCTCATACAGCGACGTTCAACGGGCCGATCGGGCTGGCGGTTCACGAGAATGGCGGTATCTACGTCGCCGACACGTATAACGACCGTATTCGACTTATCCTGAACGGACAGGTTTCGACCATTAGCGGCGGCGAACGCGGATTTGCCGACGGTCCATCATCGACCGCGAGATTCGATACTCCACTCGGCCTTGCTCTATGGAACGACAAGCTGCTCGTCGCCGATTCAGGTAACAGACGGATCCGTGTTTTGGAATCGAGCGGGGACGCCCGGACGATCGCGGGAACCGGTGACGGCGAGCTTCGCGATGGCGCACTTTCGCAGTCGGGGTTTGTAATGCCGACTGCACTTGCAATCGATGGAGGTGTGATCTTTGTCGCCGACGGCAACTCGATCCGCGCGATCGGACGCCGGGCTTTTCCGTTCGTCGAAACTATCGCCGGTGAGCGACGAGGTTACGTCGATGGCGGATCGGCGCGGTCACGTTTCAATCGTCCATCCGGTTTGGCTGTCGGAGCAGGCGGCGAATTATTTGTAGCGGACAGCGACAATCATGTCGTTCGTGCGATCTCTGATGGCGGCCTCGGACGCGAAGCCAAACAGCAGGACATCATCGCGCGTCGAATATCCGCTAGCGAATTCAAGGAACTCCAAGCATCCCGATGGCCGTACGATCCGCCGCAGAATCCAAGGGAGGTTGCCGGCACACTCGGCGAGATTCGCGGCGAGATAGGCGACGCGAACAAGTCGGTTTGGTTTCATAACGGTTTGGATATCGCCGGGGCCTACGGAGAGGCCGTGAAATTTATCCGGACCGAGACGGCACTTGACCCCCACTCCGCTCAGAACTTCGACACGGTTCGTGAGCTGATCCGCTTGCCGACCATTGGATACATTCACCTCAGGCTCGGTCGCGACCGGAACAACTTGCCCATTCCCGATGAAAGATTTCAATTTGGGCGCGATCAAGATGGAACGCTCGTTGATCTTCGGGTACGGCGCGGTGCAA
>JBKJOR010000065.1:0-3931 GCA_046595575.1 Pyrinomonadaceae bacterium
CCGTAGAGATTTTCGAGTACGAGAACGTCGAACTGCTCCGGTTTGAGAACGAGCTGCATGCAGCAATTGTCGACGATCTTGTTGTCCGCCTCGATCTCCGGATAATCTTTCGAAACATTCTCGAAGCATTCGAGGAATAGGCCATCCGAAAGCTTCATGATGTTCGCCTTGTGAACGCACGTCACCTTTTTTCGGCCGTGCGTGCGGGCGTACTCGAAAGCGTACTTCGCGATGCGGGTCGACGCTTTCTCGGTGACGATCTTCAGACTCTCGACAACACCCGGGATAATTGTGTGCTCGAGGCCGGAATATAACCCCTCTGTGTTTTCGCGGACGATCACAAGGTCGACATCCGAATACCGGCACGGAACATTCGGCAGATTTTTTACCGGTCTTACATTCGCGTAGAGATCGAGTGCTTTGCGCAAGCCGACGTTGACTGATGTAAACCCCTTCCCGATCGGTGTCATCTGCGGGCCCTTCAACGCAACCCGGTTGCGTTTTATCGAATCCGTCGTCGCTTCGGGCAGCGTCGTGCCGAATTTTTCGAGTGCCTGCGAGCCCATAATGTGGGTTTCCCATTCAACATCGATGCCCGACGCTTCAATGATCATGACCGTCGCGGCGACGATCTCCGGCCCGATGCCGTCGCCCGGAATTAGTGTGATGGTGTGTTTCATACCTCGCAAGGATAAAGGATAAAGGGCAAAGGATAAAGGTCGCGCAGGCGAGCCCCTGCTAATACTTCACGCTTTATCCTTTATCTTTTATCCTTTATCCTTTTTGTAACTGATGAATGCGGACGTACTAATAATCGGCGGCGGTGTTATCGGCCTGAGCATCGCCCGAGAGCTCCACAATAAAGGGATAAATCGGATCACGGTTATCGATCGTGGACCGCTCGGTGCGGAGGCTTCATGGGCGGCTGCAGGTATGCTTGCGCCTAATATTGAAACCTCTACAACCGCTGATTTTCATCGACTGGGAACGGAATCTCTAAAGCTCTATCCGTTTCTTGCCGATTCGCTTCTGGACGACACAGGTATCGATATCGAGCTCGAGCGAAGCGGCACTCTGTGCGTGGCATTCGATGAAACGGAAGCGAAAGAGCTTTCGGACATTCACGAGCAGCAACGAAAGCGCGGGGTGACGGTCAAACGGTTGACGGGCGGCGAAATTCGCGAACGTGAGCCGGCGGTCGCGACGCAGGTTTGCGCGGGGCTGTTCTATTCCGACGACTGGCAGGTCGAGAATCGAAAGCTGATCTCGTCGTTGCGACTATTCGCTGAGAGCAACGGGGTCCGCATCATCGAGAACAGCGCCGCGTCCGAGTTGACGGTCGACGGTCGCCGTGTGACCGGAGCGCGAACTCCGGACGCGGCGATCATGTCGGACGTCACCATTCTTGCAACGGGTGCATGGACATCGCTCATCCAAATCGCCGGTGTCGCCCTCGCGCTCGAAGTAAAGCCGATCCGCGGACAGATGATCAGTTTTGCACCGGGTGGGATGCTCGCACGATCTGTGATTTACAGCGGACGCGGTTATCTCGTCCCGAAGGCGGATGGCCGAATTCTTGTCGGAGCGACCGTCGAGGACGTAGGTTTTGAAAAGGGTATGACGGACGTCGCTATAGCTTCGCTGATGTCGGCGGCGGCTGAGATCGCACCGACACTCGGCAAACTTCTGATCGCCGATCAATGGTCCGGTCTGCGACCTTATGTTTCCGACGGTCTGCCGGTGATCGGCGAGATGCCCGGTTATGAAAACCTATTCGTCGCGACGGGGCATTACCGGAATGGAATTTTGCTCGCACCCATAACTGCGAAGATCGTCGCTGAGAAGATCGCAGGCGGCAGTGAACCAGAGTACGCTAGGGTCTTCGGCCCAGGACGATTTTTGGCAGCCGCAGCGAAGAGTTCGGTGAAATAATTTGGGGTTTCGAACCATTGAACGTGTGGGCTGCCGGATCCCGCCACCAACATATTTTTGAGATGCGCTTTCTATTGATCACATTAATCCTCGTCTCGACGATCACTTCGCTCGCTCAATCGCGGCGGGTGAACCCCGCCGGCGGACCTGTCACCTCGGTGGCCCCCGACCTGACGGTAAAACAGATGTTCGACGAAGCGAATGGTTACACAAAAGCAAAATTCGCCGAGTTCGAGCAGAAGAAGACGGCGTACAGCGAAAAGCTAAGGCTTCAGACCGATCGGGAACAGAAACAGCTTGCGGCAAAGTTGGCGGCGGCGGCGGCAACGCGGACGAATCTTTCCGGCGAAGATATCTATTACGTTGGTCTGCTCCATTGGATAGCTGAAAATCTTGATAGCACGACCGAGTTTTTAAAAAAGTATCTCGATTCGCCGGACCAGAGACCAGACCGTCAGCAGAACGCTCGGTCAATACTTGTTTACGTTTTAGCGAAGCAGAAAAAATTCGACGATGCGCTAAAGTACCTGGCCGATTACGAGAGCGGCGGCACGATCAAGATGAGCGACCGTTGGCGAATGAACAGCGAACTCGCCAAGTCTTACATAACCATCAAGGATTTTACGAAAGCCGCAACGCATGCGGGTAAGAGCTATGACGCCGCAAAGGCTCTGGTGAAGGACTCGACATCGAAAGTGAATGCGGCGGACGCCGTGCTCGACGCCGGGATGCTTTTATTTGAAACTCACCGCGACGGCGGGAACGTTAAGGAAGCGGACGCTGCGCTCGAGGATATGAAAAGGACCGCGTCCTCAATAAATTCGCCGACCTTCTTTTATTACTCCGCAGACAAGCTCATTACGTACCAGATCGAAACCGGACGAAAGGCGATCGGTATGGAAACCTTTCTCGCTTCGCTGATCCAAGCAGGGAAAGACTTCGCATCCAAAGGGACGCAGAACGATGCGCTGCAAAAGCTGAAGAGAAGAGAAAGGCAGTACAAGCTGCTGATGCAGCCGGCCCCGGAACTGGTTGGCATAGACCAGTGGTTTCCCGGCTCACCGAAAACGCTGGCGTCGCTTAAGGGCCGGGTAGTGCTTCTCGATTTTTGGGCAACGTGGTGCGGACCGTGTTTTGACGCGTTTCCCTCGCTTGCCGAATGGCACCAGGATCTCACCGACGACGGTTTAACGATAATCGGAGTTACCCGATACTACGGAAGGGCGGAAGGATTCACGGTCGATAATCCGAACGAGATAGCGTTTCTGAAGCGGTTTAAAGAGAAATACGATCTGGGATACGATTTTGCCGTCGCCAATGCACCGGATACGCAGAATCTTTACGCCGCTACGTCATTGCCTACCGCTGTCGTAATCGATCGCAAAGGCGTGATCCGTTATATCGAGAGCGGCACAAACCCAAGCCGCATTGAAGAGATGCGTGCGATGATCATCAAATTACTCGCCGAGAAATAGATGGCAAAAGGCAGCCAGAAACCCGCCGCGGTAAATACGCAGAGCTTTTACGATCGGATCGCCGACGTCCATAACCTTGCGCTCAAGGTGAACGGTTATCGGCGGTCCGTTTCGAGATACCTCCGTTCCCTTGACCTGGATCTGAATGCCGACTCATTCGTGCTAGACGCCGGTAGCGGTACAGGCATCGTGACGCTAGGATTTCAGGACACCGGTTTTCGCCCGAAGAAAACGATCGCCCTTGACCTGTCGCTCAACTCGTTGAATATAGCCCGCGAGCAGTTCGAAAAAGAGAAGAATGTCGAAGCCGGAAATATCGAATCGATCCAGGGGAATGTCCTTGATCTACCGTTTGGTGATGACACCTTTGATCTCGTACTGACCTGTGGCGTGCTCGAGTACGTCTCGCTCGACGCGGGCTTGAAAGAGCTCGGCCGAGTTTTAAAACCCGGCGGCAAGCTCGTCTTCATACCTGTAAAGCCATCGCTTGTCGGCTCGGTCCTGGAATTCCTTTACAAGTTCAA
>JBKJOR010000089.1:0-6121 GCA_046595575.1 Pyrinomonadaceae bacterium
GTGGTAGAGAACGAGGTGTTCGCCCTCGTACCTCACCACGTCAGCGACGCGATCGTAGTTGCTCGTGTGTTCGGCAATTATGAATGACATCGGATTGAATGCCACCACCATTCCGGCCGCATACACGTAACCGCCTTTATCGTATTCAGTGCCTGCATACTGAGCGGCGCCGACTGCGATATCAGGCGAATATTGGCCCGCCGAGTCGCGAGATCGGTCAGCATTCGCTATGTAGATCGTATATTCCCCGAATGCTAGTCTCCGGCCATATCCGTTCTTTCTTGCAACCGCGAACAAATTTGTTAATCCGCGATCGATAGCGACAAGCATTGCCGCAGACGGACGTTTTACTGCGACGACATTCGCTCCGTTTGGTGTACTTGCCCGAAACGAAAACCTGTCGCCAGTGATCCTCTGCACTTGTCCCAGTGCGCCTTGTGCCCACGACGACGAGACTCCGCTGATACATACGAGCATCAGCACGCCAAAAATCGATTTGATCTTTCTTTCCATAACACGCTCCACCGACAATTTGGCAATGCTCGTGCCAGACGAAAAGAAACCCCGTCGCATAACATCGCGCCCGGGGTCTGTGTTTACTGGTACTGGGGACGGGAATCGAACCCGTACGTCCCTAAGGACACAGGATTTTAAGTCCTGGGCGTCTACCAATTCCGCCACCCCAGCACGAATCTGAGATTAGCATAGTCAAAGTTGTAAACGCGATGCGCGGTTTTGCCTGTGCTATTATTTCGATGAAGATTCGCTAAAAATAATGGAACAAGCGGCATGGATACTGTGGCTCATCTTAGGTGTCGGGCTCATCATCGCTGAAGTATTTACCTTGGGCTTCGTCCTCTTATGGTTCGGTGTCGGTGCTGTAGCAGCAGCACTCGTCGGACTAATGGGCGGAGGTTTCCTGCTGCAGTTCTTTGTCTTCGCAATCGTCTCCGTCGCCCTGACCGCGATGTCGCGTACGATCCTCGCGAAGTATCTTTCTCATGGCGAAGGGGACCTCGTCAAGATGGGTGTCGATTCGCTTCCGGGGCAGATCGGGACGGTGACGTTGGGCAGTAGGGGCGCACTGAACGAAGGCGCTGTGAAAGTATACGGTTCAACTTGGACTGCGTTTCCCGAAGACGGTGAAACCGTGTTGACGGAAGGCGAGAAGGTAGAGGTTGTAAGTGTTAAGGGTTCTTCGATCTACGTACGCCGTTCCGTGAAGGAACTGGCAGATTGGCGAGGCGACTAGGACATTTCCGCAGTGTCAGTTTCCTGGTCAGCCGTATCGTGGATGTTTCCGAGGTCGATCAGTTCGAGCTGCACTTCGTCAGATTCGGTGACCGGTAAGCCGTCGCCGGCCAGTTTCGCGATGATCAACGTAATATTATCTTCTCCGCCATTCTCATTCGCTTCCTTAACGAGCTCGGCACACGCTTGCTCTAGATTTTCGACGTGATCAACGATACATTTCTGCATGCTCGCCGCTGATACTTTGTTCGAAAGGCCGTCGCTGCATATAAGAAGGACGTCGTTCTGATTGGGCGTTAAGCGTGCCGAAACCGGATAGATCTCATTTTGGGCGCCGAGCGCCTGTAAGATCACATTCTTCAATGTATGGGTTTCAGCTTCCTCCGCCGAGATCTGCTGTGCGTCGATCAATTGCTGGACAAGTGACTGATCTTTTGTGATCTGATAGATCTTTCCGTTCCGGATCAGGTAAGCACGGCTATCTCCAACTTGAATGATGTCCACGCCGTCGGGCGTGATTCCTACTCCGGTGAACGTCGCACCCATGCCCTGAAACTGCGGATCAGTGCGTCCCTGTTGATGCACCAAATGATTTGCGTAGACCGTGGCATTGTAAAGCTGCGAGATCAATTCGTAATCACGGCCCTCGGGTGTCAGAGTCGCATCGGTATCATCGACCAGTAGTTTCTCACTGACACTCTCAACCGCCATCTTGCTTGCAACCTCGCCGGCCAGTGCTCCACCCATCCCATCCGACACGGCAAGAACTATCCCGCTGAGGTCCACATCAAAAGTTTGACTCTCGATCACGAATTCACCGTCGGTCTGCTCGCTTGTCCAGGATCGCGAGCGCGCAATATTAAGGAGCAGGTAGTTATCCTCGTTTCCACGGCGAACCCGTCCGACGTGGGAAGTAGCATGTATCTCGGCAGTTAGCATAATGAACTTAGTCTTGGGCGTTCGGTCGTTTCGCCGTGACTAACTTAGAGCCTGATCCAGATCCTCAAGTATATCTTCAACATCTTCGATCCCGACAGAAACCCGAACGAGGCCTTCGGTGATCCCAAGCTTGTCTCTCGTTTCTGCTGGAACCGAGGCGTGTGTCATGGTCGCCGGATGTGAGATCAAGGATTCCACTCCGCCTAGGCTCTCACCGAGCGTGCAGAGCTTTACGCCCTCAAGGACCCGCCTGGCATTTTCCAATGATCCGGTCTCGAACGACACCATTCCGCCAAAACCGGTCTGCTGCCTTTTCGCAAGCTCGTGCTGCGGATGAGATACAAGCCCTGGATAATAAACCTTCTCCACCTTCGGGTGCTCCGCAAGGAAATTAGCGACAACCCGACCGTTCTTATCATGAGCTTCCATACGGACGGCCAGTGTCTTGGTCCCCCGTAACACTAGAAATGAATCGAAGGGCGAAAGAATCGCACCGATGCCGTTCTGCACAAACTTGATCCACTCGGCGTCGGCCTCGTCGTTCAGCGCGACGAAACCGCCGACGCTATCCGAATGGCCGTTCAAGTATTTTGTGGTTGAATGTACAACTATGTCGCAACCGAGATCGATAGGCTTTTGAAAGTAAGGCGACATGAACGTGTTATCGCAAACGACCTTGGCTCCGTGGGCGTGAGCCATATCGGAAACCGCGCGAAGGTCGGTAACCGTCATCACCGGGTTAGTCGGGGTTTCAACGAACACCATCTTCGTGTTGCTCTTAAAAGCGCCTTCCAAATTTGCAGTGTCGGACGTGTCAGCCAGGTCAAATTCGACGCCGTAATTAACCAGTATCTGGCTAAATAGCCGGTATGTGCCGCCGTAAGTATTGTCTCCCAGGATGACATGATCACCCGCTTTGACAAGCTTCAGCACCGTATCGATCGCCGCCATGCCGGAAGCGAACGCATATCCGAAAGTCGCGTTTTCGAGAGCGGCGATATTAGTTTCCAGAGCTTGCCGGGTCGGATTCTGCGTTCGGGCATATTCAAAGCCCTTATGTTTGCCTAATGCTTCCTGCGCGTAGGTCGACGTCTGATAGATAGGGACGCTTACCGCGCCGGTAGCGATATCAGGTTCGTTTCCAGCGTGAATTGCGGTTGTCGAAAAGCCCATAAAAAAGCCGAACTACTGATTGAAATATAAAGCTGATTGTAACGTAAGTTGAAGCTCTTTACGTTAAAAGACCTCGATTTAACGAGCTTTCATGGTAACTTGCCACCCTGAAAAAAGCAAAGCTTACGTATGCCAATTAAAATCGCCGCGGTACTTCTCTAATCTACTTTTACGAATTGAAATAGGTTAGAATAACCGTGATCCGCAACTCAGAATTAGCTCAGTTCAGACCGTAAAAAAACAACAGATGCCAAAATCAATGTTTGATCAGTTCACACTTGGAATTGAGGAAGAGTTTCAGATCGTCGATCCCGTTACGCGAGAGTTGAAATCGCATGTCTCAGAGATCTTGGACGAAGGAAAGCTTTTACTGGGAGAAAAGATCAAACCCGAGATGATCCAATCGATGATCGAGGTTGGGACTGGCGTTTGTGCGAATATCCAGGAGGCGCGCGAAGACATTTCCAAGCTTAGGTGCATCATCTCGTCGCTGGCCCGTAAGAAGGGAATGGTCATAGTAGCGGCATCGACCCATCCATTTTCGAAATGGTCGGAGCAAGAGATCTATGACGGCGACCGATATAAGCTTCTCGTCGATGAGCTTCAGATGGTCGCCAGATCGCTGCTTATTTTCGGAGTCCATGTACACGTCGGAGTTCCGGATTTGGATCGGCGGATCCATATCATGAATGCCGCTTGCTACTTCTTACCCCACGTCCTGGCGATGACGACGTCGTCACCTTTTTGGCTCGGCTTCAACACAGGTTTGAAGTCCTATCGCTGCGAGGTCTTCAAGAAATTTCCGAGGACCGAGATCCCTGACCAATTTGAGTCGTATCAGCAATACCAAGCTTACGTCGACCTTTTGATCAAGATGAACTGCATTCAGGACGGCTCGAAGATCTGGTGGGACGTAAGACCGCATCACCTGTTCCCCACGCTCGAGTTTCGTATCTGCGATATTCCGACGAGAGTTGACGATACGATCGCGGTCGCCGCGCTGTTTCAAGCTATAGTCGCAAAGCTCACGGTTCTAATCGATAAGAACCTCGGCTTCCGTTTATATGACCGGAGGCTTATTCAAGAGAATAAGTGGCGAGCGATCCGGTACGGTCTGGATGGAAAACTGCTTGACCTCGGAAAGCAGAAGGAAGTGCCGGTGAAGGATCTCATCCGTGAACTGCTGGATTTCGTTGACGATGTGCTCGATGACCTGGGATCGCGCCAAGAAATTGAACATATTCACACCATCCTCGAGCGCGGAACGTCGGCCGACGATCAACTTCGGACGTTCGAGGAATCCGGCGGCGATTTTAATGCGGTCGTTGATATGCTGATTCAAAACACCATGGAGAATGTACCCGAAAGGTGTTTTGACTAGACTTTCGCCCCTCCTCCTTTCTGGAAATCCTTTCTCAATCCACCTCTAGTTTAAATGGGTATATTCCTGAACGACTCATACTCGACTCTTTAATTGTTTAACTAAAGTAAACAGACATTGACTGTGTTAAATCGGTTATGCTAAAACATAGCTGGGGAAAATCTTCCCCGGCCAGTCACCCGCACCAGCATAAGCAAAGCCCGGAGATAGAAGAATGATAAATCGCGGACGTGCATCGCATGGATTTTCGTTGATCGAATTACTAATCGTCGTAGTGATCGTAGGTGTTCTGGCAACCTTCGCCATTTTGGCCCTGGGAAATTCGGCGGCAAATCTTGAGCGTCAGAATGTTGCAAAAGAGTTCAAGGTTGCGCTCGATCGAGCGCGATTTGATTCGGTCAAGCGGCGGCCGTCAACCTGTGCCGATCAAGCGCGCGTGGAAATAACGAGCCCGACCACCTTCTCAGTGATAACCGACCAGGATCAAAACGGATCGCTCGACCTTGCAAACGAAACACGCGTCGTTGGATTCGACTCAAGAGGTAACACAACTATCGTCGCCCCGGATGTGTCGACGACAGTGATTTTTCGATTTGACGAACGAGGTCATGTCACATCCGGCCCATGCTCAACACCGACTGATGTCGCGTCTACAGTAACGTTTTGTCAGATGCCATGTGTTACTCCCGACTCGTCAAATTCGAGCCTTGTGTTTATCTCGCCGACCGGTACGTCGAGCGTTCTATCGGGTGGATCAACGGTCCCGGCCTTTGACGCTCCGACCGTTTCCAACGCTTCCTCTGACATCAACCCTAATCCGCTGCTAGCGATCTGGGACCTTGTGGCAGGAAATACGAATTCACCAACACCAACACCCACGCCAACAGCAACGCCAACAACAACTCCAACAGCAACTCCAACAGCAACGCCAACAGCAACGCCAACAGCAACGCCAACAGCAACACCAACACCGACGTCGACACCGATGTCGACACCGACGCCGACACCAGCACCAACAGCAACACCGACACCAACACCAACACCACCGGTCTACTGTGAGTTAGGTGGTCGACCGGCCCAGGACAACTGTGTTTGCCGTCCCGAACATTTCCTTCAGGGTGGAAGGTGCCGGCAGACCCGATAGGCGAGATCGCCAACGATTCCTATGGAAAGCAATTCGAAAACCACAACCAACGAGATTCCGGCCGGCAGTGAACACGTTTGGCGGGCTGAACGACGGCGGAGATGTCAGAAGAGTACAGCGGGTTTCTCGCTGATCGAGGTCGTGATAGCGCTGGTCATCATCATGATCGCGTTACTCGGCGTCGCCGCGGTGTTCGGTTACACGATTACCTATAACGCAGGCAACAAGTCGCG
>JBKJOR010000407.1:0-2581 GCA_046595575.1 Pyrinomonadaceae bacterium
TCAAGCGGCACATTCTCCGGCCGCATCGAATTTTCACGCATCGGATCAAGTTCGACTTCTAAAAAATCGCCCGCTCGGACGCGGAATCCGACGTTCTCCAGGCGGCCGTTCACTTCGCACTTTTCGTCGCGCACGATCTTACGCAGGTACATCCGGCTGAGGCCGGGAAAGTGTCCGAACAAGAACTCTTCCAGCCGGGTTCGCGGCGTACCGTCCGGAACTCGCATTTCAACACGTTGATTCACTCGTCTGATTGTAGCGCTGTCGACTGGACAGCCGTGAGCTTGCCGGATTTCGCATCGATAAGCGCAAGAATTCATTTTGCACGAGGAT
The DNA here is from genome assembly GCA_046595575.1 of Pyrinomonadaceae bacterium. Taxonomy (GTDB): domain Bacteria; phylum Acidobacteriota; class Blastocatellia; order Pyrinomonadales; family Pyrinomonadaceae; genus OLB17. The sequence continues at coordinate 334 of JBKJOR010000407.1, forward strand.
ACCTGCAAGATTGAGCCGACCCAGGTATTCCGTCATTTCTGTCGGATTTGCCGCGGCCAGGTTTTCCCGAAGACGACGGTCTGGTAAACTCCAAAGTTCATCAATCACACAAAAATGTTTGATTCGCTCCACATCGTACGGAAGATCACTGCATCCCTTGCTATCTCAAAGGATGCGCGGGCCAATGTTCAAGGTGTCGTCGACGGATTGAAAGAAGATCTGGACCTGCGTGGATGCGTGCTTCTGCTGGAAGGCGCGGACGATGGGATTCTCACAATAAAGGCCGCCAGCGGCTTGTCGATCAGTGAGTTCCGCAAACTGGACGCGCAGGCGGACCGCGGGGTTTTTCGCAAAGCCATTGACGCGCGTGCGACCCTCATAACGGATTTTCAGGACAGCGGCCTGAACCTCGATCTGGGAGATCCGCATCACTTGGTGATCGTCACTTCGCCACTGCTTCTCGTCGATAAGCCGGTCGGCATTCTTGCCGTTCTGACCAGCGACCGTAAGCGCCTCAATGAAACGGCAAGACTCCTCGATATAGCTGCGTCGATGATCGCGCAATCGCTTCGCGTCGAGCGGGCCGTCCATGGCGAAAGGCAGAAACTGATCGACGAGAACTCGCACCTGCGCCAAGAGCTGAAGGAGAAACACGATTTCTCGCATATCGTCGGAACATCCAACCCGATGAAGCACGTCTACGATCAGGTCAGCCAGGTCGCTCGCTCCAACGCGACCGTGCTGCTTCGCGGCGAGAGCGGGACCGGAAAGGAGATGATCGCAAACGCGATCCATTACAACAGCCTTCGGAGCAAACGTGCTCTAGTCAAGATAAACTGCGCTGCCCTGCCCGACACTCTTATCGAGTCGGAACTGTTCGGCCACGAGAAAGGAGCCTTCACCGGTGCGGATCGATTTAAGAAAGGGCGATTCGAGCTAGCGGACGGCGGCACGCTTTTTCTCGATGAGATCGGAGATCTTCCGCTGCAGACACAGATCAAGCTTCTTCGCGTGCTGCAGGAACGCGAGCTGGAGCGCCTCGGCGGAACTGAAACGATAAAGACGAATATTCGGCTGATCACGGCAACGAACAAGAATTTGGAAGCGGCGATCGCGAAGGGCGAGTTTCGTGAGGACCTTTACTACCGGCTCAACGTCTTTACGATATATCTTCCGCCGCTTCGCGAACGGAGGTCGGACATTCTCCTGCTCGCCGAATATTTTCTCGAAAAGTACGAGCAGGAACACGGCAAGCGCATTCGCCGCATCTCGACGCCTGCTATCGATATGCTGATGGCCTATCATTTTCCGGGGAATGTCCGCGAGCTGGAGAACGCCATAGAGCGTGCCGTCCTCGTCTGCGATTCGAACGTCATTCACAGTCATCATCTGCCGCCTACACTACAGACCGCCGAGCTCTCGGGCACGGTAACCGCGCTCACATTGAAATCCGCAGTTGAGGCGTTTGAACGCGGACTTATCCAGGACACGTTGAAGTCTACAAAAGGCAACATCGCAAAAGCGGCGCGTCATCTAGACTCGACCGAGAGGATCCTAGGATACAAGATCCGCAACTACGGAATCGATTTGAAACGTTTTCGTATATGACCGACGTCGAAATGCTTATTGCCGATCTGCCTGATCGCGAAGCTCCGCGGCGGTTCCTTTCAACGCTCGATGAGCAGCATCCGCGCGACGCCGCCAAACTTCGCAAGAACGACGGACTCCTCTCCGATGTGCTAACGCTCGCTGCTTTCAGCCCTCTACTCTCGACCACGCTCCTGCAGAACCCGGATTACCTTTGGTGGCTGAACCGGAAGCGCCGCGAGCCCGCGGTACGGACAAAAGACGAACTGCTCGAGGCTCTTGGCCGCTTTGTACTTACCCACTCGGATGTCGACCTCCACACACAGCTTGCCCGCTTTCGGCGACGCGAATTGCTTCGCGTTTTTCTAGGTGACGTGCGGCGACTTATGACGATCGCCGAAGTGACCGAAGATATTTCAAATCTTGCCGACGCAATTCTCGAGACCGCTCTGCGTGCTGCACGACAAGAAATGGACAATCGATACGGAGCTCCGCAGCTGCTCGACCGTAATGGCAGAAAAACACATGCCGACTTTTGTATCGTCAGTCTCGGAAAACTTGGATCGCGCGAACTGAATTACTCGTCGGATATAGATCTTCTATTTCTTTACTCGGCGGAGGGCGAGACCACCGGCCGCGGAACCCGGGGCAAGCTCACCAA
>JBKJOR010000251.1:0-6983 GCA_046595575.1 Pyrinomonadaceae bacterium
AGCTTCTTTGCCTCAAGGTCCCAGCACGCCGTCTCAATTCCCGACTTCGACATCCGATGACCGCGCGCGCGTTTCATAAGATCGAAGATCTCAGACGCAGTAGAGACTTCGCGACCGACGACCATCGGTGCAAGGATCTTCTCCGACGTAACCCACGCCGAATCCGTCCACTCGTCCGAATAACCCGGCCCTTCACCACAAGTGATCTCGCCCCAACCCTCGGCTCCGTCTTTGTCCTCGACGCGGACGAGGATGATCCGGCGCTCGTACGTCCGGCCAAAGCTTGTCTCAAAAAAATGAACGAGAGGGAGATTTAGCTCGATGAGCTCGATTGATTTGATCGTGACCATGGCGGCAAAAACATAAGGTTAGTGATTGCCGCCGCCGAATGCAATCGCGGTTCCGATGCTTCGGCTAATCCGCCTTATTCGACGAGTTCGAACTGCACCAATTGAACCGCCGAACTCTGTTTCGATTTTGCGAGGTTGTCGTTGATCGTGACCTGCAAGACGTAATCGCCCGGAAGCATTTCTTTGCCCAATGCGAGTGCAGAACTGAAATCCACGACCCTGGGATCGCCGCCGGCAGCCCTCGCAACGGGCTGGACCTTTCCCTCAAAGATGACCTTTCCGTCACGATAAAGCCTCGCCTGAGATGTCAGTTCGGAGCCCCCCGCTCGCACATTGTAGATCGCAAATCCATAGCTGAGGACGGTTCCGCGTTTGAATTGCCGTAACGAGGTGTCGTTCAGCATGCCCGCCGAGGAGTCTTCGCCTGCGGCGCCGCCGGAGTTACGTTTTTGCCACGCATCATACGTTGAATTTTCAAGCAGGACGCCCGACAGCTGCAGGCGGCTCTTCTTCAGATTCGGCACTTCGACAAACTGATTCGCCGAGCCGAGTTTATCGCTGCCGTGGTCGCGGAGTGCTATTCGAAGCTGATACGCACCCGGCTTCTTAACGGGAAATACGAAATCATAAATAAAGCCGTGGTTAATAAAGTCCTGCAAGCCGTCCTTTTTTATAGTCAGGGTATACGTCTTCGCGATCTGATCGACAATGACACCGTTGTCGCCAAAGCCCGCCGCCGCGATATCGAAGACCGCCTTTTTGCTGCCGTCAGGCTGGTCTGCAAACTCAATGTCCTGGGCCCGGATGTGGACGAGCGAGCGAATGATGTTTCCATCTTTTGGCGAGTTGTAGAAGAGAGCGTTGAGGCGGAGCGTAACTCCCTGAACGGCGAACGGAGAAGTCAACGCAGTGATAATGCGTTCGCTCGCAGACTGCTTCGGCCTGACCATCTGCTCATTACTGACGGCAAAAAAGCCGGTGCGGTATCGAACCTCGGTTCCGGGACGCTTCACCTTGACCTCAAGACGATTGAACCGTCGAAGCTTTGGATCGAACGTGGAATCTTCCGGGTCATAGGCGATGAGGTAATAACTCTGGTCGTCGAGAACCCGACGGATGCCCGAGCTCAAGTCGTTGCTATTGATCATCGCCATTCCGCCGGTCTGGCGGGCGAGAAACCTGAGACCTTCCTGAGTATCGAGGAGGCGGTTCCGGCGATTCAGAATCTGATTCTGGAGATCAACTCCGCTTCGCCCCGCGGTACTGTCTGAAGCTGTAAGGCCGGTGATCTGCAGCCCGCGCGCGTCCATGGTGTAAACAACCACCGACGCCCGGTTCGCTAAATCAATAAGGCGCAGCAGACTCTGATAGACCCGGCTCGTCTCGGTAAACCCGCTCGGGTCTTTGGTGAGAATATTGAAACCGTCCGAGAGCAGCATTATCGATTTTCTGCCGGGAAGGTCCCGCATTCCGCGGACGATGTAATTGACCGCACCAAGTGTTCCGGCGGCGAACAAGCTTTCGCGAAAGTCGTCCATCGATTGCTGGGCCGCTTCGGCACTGGACGTGTCGGTCAATGGTTCGTCATCATCCGGCCGAGCCTGCAGAGGGGCAAACGCACCGATGTTACCGGCACCGCCGGAATTCCACTTTACCTTTTCGATCGCCGCGAGAAGTTGCCGCCTGTCAGTTGTGAATTGCTGGAGTGCGCCGATCCCGGCGCCTGTCCGGATTATTGCGACTAGGTCGCCCTCCTGCATCTGCTCATCCACAAATTTCTTTAGAGCTCGCCGAACGAAGTGCGTACTCTCAAAAGAAAGCGTCAGATCATCAATGACGAGCGCTATCGTACGGCGAACTTGTTCGGGGCGGACGGCCGTCGGAAGAGGGTTGACGGCCGATCGGTCGATCGTCCTGTCAGTCGATCTCGCGCTCGAAATGAATGAAAAATTTGTGATCTTCTGCTTTTCGCCATTCTCAAAAATCTCGATCTCGTCCGGCCGGAGGTCGGTAACCACGTTTCCTTTTCGGTCGGTTACGCTTACGTCCACCTGGATCAGAGAGGTCGTGATCTTAACGACGTCGGTTTCGTCCGCAGGGGGCGGAGTGCCGACCGGAACCGGCGTTTGACCGAGGAGGGCACCATAGCACCCTAGTACGAGAAGAAATGTAAATATGATTTTTGTCATCGGGGATTTCGGGGGAAGAGGAAATTTGTTTGCTATCATATAACCTTTCTCGTGTTGATTGAAAAAAATTGATCAAAACATAGTGAAATGCCCGCCCGCCGTTCTGCATCAAAAGCCCCAGGAGAATTACTAGAATGAAAGGGTCGATAGTAAGCGTTGTTTCAATCCTAATCTTCGGTCTCGCTCTATTCACTGTTGGCTGCTCGGCCCAGCAGACGGAAGAACAAGCCCTTGCAAACTTGCGTCAGATGGCACGCGACGGCCGTGCTCCGTCAGAAGATTACGTTGCCGGTGTCGAGTCGCGTTTTGCGGGAAAACGCGCCGGGCTGCTCGCGAAACTGCTGCGTGCGAAGATCAAGTTCGACAGTAAGGACTTTGCCGGTGCTGCAGCGCTGCTGAACACCGACGAGTATCGAACTAAAACAAAAGTTGCCGACCATGCAATGTGGTTGCGCGGGCGTGCACTCCAGGAAGCGGGTAATCACGCGATGGCGATGTCGGTGTTTGAAAGACTCCCGACCGATTATCCCGACTCGCTCTATGCAACGGATTCCCGGATTCGCTGGGCGGAGTCAGCGATCAAAGCAGGACAGGGCGGGACGGTTCCGTCGAGACTTGCTGATTTGATCCAGGCTCGGAACCCGGAGGCCAACCTTGTTGCCGGACAGGCCTATGAGTCGCAGGGGAATCAGCCTGAAGCAATCCGCCACTATCGCCGCGTTTATTTTTACGGCGCCGGGACCGACTCTGCTAAGCGTGCGGAGGCGCAACTTGTCGCTTTGTCGCAACCGCTGACCGCACAATCTGCTGACGAAGCTGTGCAGCGGGCGGATCTCATCATGGCGGCGAAAGATCTTGGTGGAGCCGAAAAGGCGTACGCCGAGATCGCGATCTCGCAGCCGACGGCGATGACCGCAGCAGTAAGACTTCGACAATTGGCAGTATTGTCGAGCCAGAGAAAAGCGGTCGAAGCGCAAAACGCATTCAATGCGATCCCTGCATCCGCAAAGGAAAAAGAAGAAGCTTATTACCAACTGACGATGGCCCAGGCACGCGCTCGACAATGGCAACAGGCACGTGCCACGGCCGAAGAGATGCGTGCGAAATTCCCGGGCGGAAGATTTACACCCAAAGCGTGGGTCGACGCCGGGATGGCGGCGAGAGAAGCAAAGAACAAGCTCGAGGAACAATCGTTCCTCCGAGCGGCGGTCGTGAATTTTCCGAATGCGGTCGAGGTGGCGGGAGCCCAGTTCGAACTTGCGTGGATCGATCATGAGAGAGGGGATTATGCGGCTTCGTCGCGCATGCTCACCGAGCATCTCGCCCGCTACGCTCAGCGTGACACGACGAACCGAGGAAAGGCCGGCTATTGGGCGGCGCGGGATTCCGAACGTGCGGGAAAAACTGCCGAAGCTTGCGCGTTGTACGACGGCGTGAACTATCGATATTCAGCGAACTGGTATGGGTATCTTGCCCAGCAGCGCCTTGCCGCTATGAGTTGTTCTGCTGGTGCCCTCCCGGCCGATTCGCTTGTGGCTCGGGCGGTCGCCGCGCTCAAGACCATCACCGTCGCACCTGAAACGTCGACGCCGAAAACGCTTGTACATGCGGAAAAGAGCGCCGAACTCAGCCTTGTCGGATTGTTCGACTGGGCGATCGACGAACTCGAAGAGGCGAAAAAATCGGCGCAGAATTCGCCGAAGATCAATCTCGCACTTGCCCAGCACTACCAGTTGAAAGGCGACAACGTCAACGCGCTTCTCGCGCTGGCAAAAAGCTACCCCGATTACTCACAGATGTTTCCCGAGGAAATGGACCGCGAGGAATGGGAGATATTTTATCCGCTATCCAATTGGAACGAGATCAAGCGCTGGGCAACCGAGCGCCGGCTGGACAAGTATCAGGTCGCCGGTTTGATTCGACAGGAATCTGTTTTTAATCCGCGGGCTGCGTCGCACGCGAATGCGTACGGGCTTATGCAATTGCTGGTTCCTACTGCACGTTCAATGGCTCGTAAATATGGTTCGGGAGCGTCGGTGACCTCGGACTCGCTTTACAGTCCGCCGCTCAACATCGAGTTGGGCACCGCATACATGCGCGACCAATTCGACAAGTTCGGTCGCATCGAATATGTCGCCGTCGCTTACAACGCCGGTCCCGGGCGCGTCGGACCGTGGCGAGCAAGCCTCCCGATAGAGATCGATGAATTTGTCGAGGCTATTCCCTTCAAGGAAACGAAAGGTTATGTCCAGGGTGTCATTAGGAATTCAGCGCAATATCGCCGACTGTACGACGATGCGGGAAACTTCAAACCGAACGTCGGGACTCGCCCTGTCAGAGGTGCGATCGATTCGCAGCCAGCCGATCAACTCGCTGCGGAGTTTCCAGATGTTGTCGTAGAGGTTGAGGGCGGCGACTAGGCGTTACTCCAAGTCGGGAAACCTCCCGTCTGTGAAATGATGCTGTGCAAAGCTAGAATCTTTGGCGGCGAAGCTGTCCAGCGAATATAGCCAGTTGCGAAGCTTCTGGTACCCTTCGATAAACGCGCGCGAGGCCTCTATAGAGGGCGTGTCAAAACTAGCAATGGTCGGCGGCGAAGCTGCCAAAAGAACCTAGCCAGATGCGGAGCTTCTGGAACGGTGCAATTTAACTACCCGCCCTGAATGGGCGAGAGACCATATGCCGCACCTTCAGCGCGGAAATCAAATTCGAGTTCCCAGACGTTTCACGTCTGGCTGTGATCTTTTGGCAGCTTCGCCGCCCAGCATTCGAGTTTTAAAACGGACTATTTGTTACACGGCCTCATCCATGACTTACTTCACCGCGAACCTTAGTGGAGCGACCGTCGCCTGTGCTTCAGGGTTGTAATAATCGTAGACCACCGACGCCGGCGTCTGCGCGTTTATCCCGTAACGCGGCCGGAATTTGAAATTGAATTTTGTTCCGCCTGCTTTCGACCACATATAGAGGACTATCCTGTCAGGGAGAATGTCGTATCGCGAGATGCTCGAGTCCGCATCCATCGCGGCCTGCAAAGATTCGCGGCTCACATCCGCGCCGGGCGGTGTTCCGATCTCGGCAAGCAGCATTCCGTAACCGCGATAACCAACCCGTTCCGCCTCGACAGAACACGAGACTTCCTGCATGATCGCACCCTCATTCCGGTCGCACCTATAATCTAGCGTGAGAGCACGCGACTGGTTGCTCGTCCTGCCTGAAGCATCCGCGTCCTTCCAATCGATGTAGTGATTCGACACGATCTGTGCCATAAGGGGTGAACGGTCCGAGCTCCGCAGCTCGATCGTGTTTTTGTCCGTCGCGAGTTTTCCGTTTAGGTCTACGATGATCTGATCGAGTTTATCTGATGCGATCTCTATCGTTGATAACGGCTGCCCATTGATCAGCACTTGCACCTGCTGTGTTGCGGCGCGATCGCTCGTCGCGAGCGAGGCGACAAATGTATCGAGCACGTTTATCGTCGTCTGCGTCGAATACCAGACGCCGTACCGATCCTTGTTCTTAAGCAGGAAGACCATCGCTTTCCCGACCAGGTCGGAGTTCGAATTCAGCTTGATAAAAAGCTGGGTCGCAAGCGCCGTAGTCTCAATGCGTCCGGTTGATCCCCACCCGTTAAAGGCGGTGTTCGACTCGAGATTCCAATACGCGGCGCCGGCTTCGTCCTTTGCAAGCGTGGTGAGCTTGGTGGCGACTGCCCGTGCGAGAGCTTCGTCTCCGGCATCGAACGCAGCGAGGCCTAAAAGCGAGAGCGAGTACGGATCGTCCAACGTCGCATTGCGTGTCTTTAGATATGCGAGCGCCTTGGTCAACGAATCGCCCTTGCCATTATCCGCCGAAGCTTCAGTGCCCGACGCTTTCAATTTTGCGAGTACTCGCGCGACGTACGTCGTCGTCGACATAGTACGCTTTTGGTCCTCGACGGATTCCCAGTTGTATTTCCTATTCCAACTGCCATCCGCACGCTGCTGCCGGATGAGCCAGCCTTCGGCGCGTTTGACGACGTCCGGATCGACCGCAATGATTCGCGACGCGTCAGCGAGGAATCTCAAAGCATATGCAGTCAGTGCGAAGTCCGCCAAATCTTTTCCGCCCCAATAAGAAAATCCGCCATCCGCGACCTGGTAGCCGAGCAGACGTTCGTAACCGCTTTGGAGAAACTTCCGAGCCTTGCGCTCAACTGGTTCCGAGATCCGACGCGATTTCCCCTCGCCCGTACCCGCGAACTTCAGGATCATTAAATTCGGATACGTCGATGAGATCGTCTGCTCGCCGCAGCCGTATGGCCGACGCAATAAGCCCTCGACGGATTCGGCAACATGTGCCATAAGGTTCGGGTAGATCTTCAGTTCCGCCGAGCGTGTATTCGGGAGCGCATTCTCCGGAAAGTTCACATCGAACTTTTCAGTGCCGGTGAAGTATTTCGCCT
>JBKJOR010000108.1:0-6994 GCA_046595575.1 Pyrinomonadaceae bacterium
GCGAGCTTGCCGCCGAGCTTCCGCCAGCAATGATCGATTCCGAACAGGTGAAACGAGTCTTCGTAAACCTGATCGATAATGCCGTCGAGGCGTTTGACCTTGAACAGCCCGAGAAGATGGTAACGGTGCGTACGCGTTATGACTCGGCGCGTGATCTGATAGTGTGCGAAGTGGCCGACACGGGGCGCGGAATTCCTCTCGCCGATCTTCAGAAATTGTTTCAGCCTTACTTTTCGACCAAGGGGCGCGGTACAGGGTTGGGGCTTGCGATCGTGCACCGAATAATCACTGAGCACGGCGGTAAGATCAAGGCGGTTGCGAATCAGCCGAGGGGTGCGAAGTTTATTGTGGAGTTGCCGGTCGTGAGCTAGATAATGGATTGGTTTGAGCGATATAAGTATCAGATGCACCGGACTCGGTTGCTTGGCGTTGTCGGCGCAAGCTTAGTTGTCATCTCCGGTCTGATTGAGGTAGCGACGTTACTCGATGCCGTCCGCTATTCCGAAGCTTCGCTGAGCGATTCGGAATTTAGGCAGATATTCGTTAAAGAGTTTGCGTTCGTTCTGAGTCTAGTTATCATTTTCAGTGCGCGCCTCTGGGTGTTGTTCCCCCGCACCATCCGACCCTATCACAAATATTTTGCGAGTTCTGCGTTCGCTTTCGCCGCTGCTTTGGTTTACGTGTTTCATGCTCGATGGTTTGAGATGTTCGCACCACCATCTGTTCAGGAATGTGTGCCGGAACCTGGCCGAATTTGTTTTGGTATTTATGCTATTGCGCGTACAAGTTGGATTCTGATCACTACGGTCTTCTATGTTTGGTTGAGCATTCTCCGGGCGGTTACCACGGCGGTCTACGCTGTATTCGTACCTAAATATAAATGAAGTCGATTCTCATAGTTGATGACGAACCCGGGATTCGCGACACGCTTCGCGGAGTGCTCGAGGATGAGAGTTTCGCGGTAAAGACCGTCGCGTCTGGTGAGGCGTGTCTGACCGCGATCGAAAAGCAGAGCTTCGGCTGCATACTTCTCGACATCTGGCTTGGCAAGGGAATCGACGGCCTGGAAACGTTGAAACGACTTCGTGAAGCTGGCAACGACTCAGCGGTAGTCATGATATCCGGACACGGAAATATCGAAACGGCGGTAAAAGCGACGAAGCTCGGTGCATTCGATTTTATCGAGAAGCCACTGAGTCTCGAGAAGACAGTCGTAACCGTCAAAAACGCGATCCGCCAACGCGAGCTCGAACGCTCGAACAAGCTGATGCGAGCCGAGCTGACCGAAAAGTACTCGATGGTCGGAGAATCGGTCGCGATGCGTGCGCTCCGAAAACAGATCTCGATCGTCGCACCGTCTGACGGCCGCGTTCTGATATCGGGCGAGAGCGGTACCGGGAAGGAGCTTGTCGCTCGGGCGATCCATGCACAGTCAAAGCGTGCCGCGTCGCCTTTTGTCGAGATCAACTCGGCAGCTATTCCGGAGGACCTTGTCGAGTCGGAATTGTTTGGTCACGCGAAAGGAGCGTTCTCGGGTGCGGGTGCTGCAAAAAAAGGGAAGTTTGAAGTGGCGGACGGCGCGACGATCTTTCTCGATGAGATCGGGGACATGTCACCCCGTGTGCAGGCGAAGATGCTGCGTGTACTCGAGGAGCAGCGATTTGAACCGGTGGGAAGCAATACCCCGATCTCGGTCGATGTGCGCGTGATCTCGGCGACGAATAAGAGACTGGAAGATCTGATCGAAAACGGCAACTTCCGTCAAGATCTGTTCTATCGCCTGAACGTGATACCGTTCCAGATCCCCCCGCTCCGCGAACGAATGGAAGACGTGCCGATTCTTCTTGAACATTTCAACCAAAGGTTTTCTCAAGACTATGCCAAGAAGCCAAAGACCTTCGCCGACGACGCAATCGAAATGCTTCAAAGGCATCAGTGGTTCGGAAATGTGCGCGAGTTGAAGAACACAGTCGAACGTGTCGTGATCATGTCGACGAAAACCAAGATCACGGCAGCCGATCTGCCGGAGCTAGGAACGACCGATGACAAGCCCGCGTCAAGCTTTCGCTTTCCATCATTCAAGGCCGCGACCGATGCGTATCACCGCGAGTTCATACTACATAAGCTTGCTGAGTTCGACGGAAATGTCAGTCGTGCCGCAGACGAGATGGGCGTCGATCGCAGTCATCTTTACCGTCGGATGAAGAATTTGGGAATTCAGAATTCAGAAGTCAGAAGTCAGAACTCGGAAGGCGATGATTAGAAGGCAGTATCAGTAGTCGGTAGATAGTAGACAGTAGTCAGAAGTTAGAAGCAGCAGTTAGTCATCAGAGGATCAAAAGGTAGAAGACGCAACGATAATAGGAAAAGAGGAGAGCGGCGATAGCTGCTTTCCTCTTCTACTGACTACCGACTACTGGCAACCGACTACTTCTTCGCCACCGGAAACCCGCGCTTCTTCATCAGTGCTTCGACTTTCGGATCGCGTCCTCGAAAAGCTCGGTATGCGTCCGCCGGGTCGATGGTGTTCCCGACGGAGAAAATATTCTTCACAAGCTTTGCACCGACCGCTTTATCGTACGGGCCTTTCCCCTCGACAAAGGCGCCGAACGCATCGGCAGTGATCACATCGGACCAGAGGTAGCTGTAATAGCCCGCCGAATATCCGTCGCTTGAAAACGCATGCCCGAACTGCGGTGTGCGATGGCGCATGACTAGTTCCTTTGGCATCTTTAGCGCCGCAAGCGTTTCTCGTTCGAATTTATCCGGATCGATCTTCTGATCGCCCGCAAGGTGAAGCTTCATATCGACGAGCGCGCTTGCGAGGTATTCCGTCGTGTCGAAGCCCTCGTTGAAGGTCGCAGCTCTCGCTATCTTGTCGACCAAGGCCTGCGGGATCGGCTTGCCGGTCTGATAATGCACGGCATATTTTTGCAAAACCTCGGGCGTCGACAACCAATGCTCGAGCAACTGCGAAGGGAACTCGACGTAGTCACGTGAAACTGCGGTGCCTGAGAGTGTCGGATACGTCACGTTCGATGACAGACCGTGAAGAGCATGGCCGAATTCATGGAACATAGTCGTCGCGTCGTCCCACGATATGAGGACGGACTCGCCCGGTTTTCCTTTCACGAAGTTGGAATTGTTAGAGACGATTGTAGTGATGTCCGCGTCAATACGCTCCTGATTTCGATATGCGGTCATCCACGCGCCGGAGCGTTTGCCATCCCGAGCGTACGGGTCGAAATACCATAGTCCGACGTGCTTGCCGGTGCTCTTGTCTTTCACTTCCCAAACGGTCACGTCCGGATGGAACACGGGAACGTTTGTGACGGGCGTGAAAGTGAAATTGAATAACTCGCCTGCAACGTAGAACATGGCATCGCGGATCTTGTCGAGCTGCAGATACTGCTTAACCTCGTTTTGATCGAGGTCGTATTTCTGCTTTCGAACCTTTTCAGCGTAGTAGCGATAGTCCCACGGTTCGATCGTGATCTTCGCACCCTCCTTGTTGGCAAGCGACTGCATGTCGGCAACTTCTTCGCCAACGCGTGCTATGGCTGCGGGCCAAACTGATTCCATCAGCTCCATCGCCCGCTCCGGCGTTTTTGCCATTGCATTCTCCAGACGCCAGTGAGCATGCGTGGCGAAACCGAGAAGCTTCGCCCGCTCAGCCCGGAGCTGAAGGATCTGGGCGATCGTCGCATTGTTGTCAGCCTTGTCGCCGTTGTCTCCACGGTTGACGAACATCTTCCAAACTTTCTCGCGAAGATCGCGACGGTCAGAGTATGTGAGGAACGGATCGACCGAGGAACGTGTATTCATGACGATCCCGGACGAGCCGGCTACCTTCTTCGAGGAGGCAGCTTCGGCCGCCGCGTCCTTTAGCGACTGCGACAAACCGGCGAGCTCCGCTTGGTCTTTCAGTACGACCCATTGACCGTTCTCTTCACCCAGTAGGTTCTGGCCGAAAGTTGTGAAGTGCTTCGCCAGTTCCTGGTTGATGGTGGAGAGCCGGGTCTTCTGTTCCGGATTCAGCCTCGCACCAGCGCGAACGAAATTTGTGTAGTAGAGCCAGGTCAAGCGTTGCTGTTCGGCGGTGAGCTTATTCTTGTCAGGCGAATTGTAAACTGTCTCGATCCGTTTGAAGAGAGCTTCGTTTTGACTGATCTTGTCGCCGAATGCGGCAAGCTTTGGGGCCATTTCCCGCTGCACCGCCTGGTAGTCAGGCGTTGCCATGTTGCCGCCCCAAATAGAGTAGATAGTCGAGACGCGTTCTAATGTCGCACCGGTCTTCTCCATCGCCGCGATCGTGTTTTCAAACGTAGGTGCAGCACTATTCGCGGCGATTTTCTCGACCTCAGCCAGATTCTCGGCCATGCCAATCTCGAGCGCCGGCTTGAAGTCAGCTACTTTGACTTTGTCGAATGGCGGGATACCACCGAATGGTCCCTCCCATTTCTGTAACAAAGGGTTAATTTCAGCGGAAGCGGAGACGCGTTCTGCGTCATTTTGCGAAACGGTCATAAATAAAAAAGCTGCGGCACCGAACACTAGTGCGAAGCGAACAAGATTGCGATTTACCATGTTTTCTAAACTCTCCTCGGGGACATTGGATTTTACCGTCTCGCGAAAGGTTGGACAAATTCTACATCGCGGAGGATGGACAGAAGCAAAGGCGGCTTGAAGCTGCCCTTGCTTCGACTTGGTTAGGGGCTTTCAAAATCAAACTTTCATTCCATATCTCTAAACTAAACCCGCAATGCCGACCCCGATTATCAATATCACATTCACAAGATCCTGATTCTATTCAGGCTTTGGACTGGAGATTCACTGCTTGTTAGCATTCGATCGAAAAAAAATACTACTTGGCTGGCGCGTCCAACCCTTCCAAATACTTTTCCGCCGTTTCGATATGGGAAACTCTTTTGTCCACATTCATCTTGTCGAAAGTTCTGATCAGCATTCCCAGTCGCGGATTGCTCAGAAAAAAATCTCGATGCGTGTCCATGAATCGCCAAAAAAGCGCGTCCCAAATCTTTTGCCAATCACCTTTTTGATAATTACTCATTTTCATCAGGTAATTGCTGCCGCTGATATATGGTTTGGTCGCCATTAGACCGCCGTCGGCAAACTGGCTCATTCCATAAATATTCGGGACCATCACCCAATCGTAAGCGTCTATAAAAAGCTGCATAAACCATTTGTAAACTTCGTCCGGGTCGAATTCGCACAACAGCATAAAATTTCCGATCACCATCAAACGCTCGATGTGATGACAATAGCCAGTTTCCAAGACCTTCTTGATCGTTATGTCAATGGGAGCGATGCCGGTCGTTCCGGTCCAGAAAGACTCGGGAATCTGGCGTTTGAATTTCCAGAAGTTCGTGGTGCGCTCCGCAGTTCCTGCAAACTCGTAAACGCCGCGGATAAATTCCCGCCAGCCGATGATCTGGCGGATAAATCCTTCCGCCGAGTTGATCGGAATATCGTATTCGCGCGCGTAGGCGAGCGTTTTTTCGATAATCTCGCCCGGCAGAAGCAGTCCAACATTAAGCATTGCCGTCAGCAGACTATGATTGAGCAAATGTTCCTCGGCGACAATTGCGTCTTCGTAATCGCCGAATTCTCGAAACCGAGTTTTCAGAAACTGGGCAAGCCACGCGTCGCTCTCGGCGTACGTCGTTGGGTAAACGAACGAGCCGCATAACGCCCCGTAATTGTTGCCGAAATTGGCGGCAACGTATTGTTCTGCTTCTTTCCTAAACGGATTAACGGCGGGAAATCGGGCTGCCGGCGGCACTTTGGCTTTAGGATATTTCAGGCGGTTGTCCTCATCAAAGGACCATTTGCCGCCGATCGGTGCCGAGTCTTTGTCCATTAAAATGCGGCGCGTGGTGCGCTGCTGCGTGTAAAACTTCGTCTGGAAATATCGTTTTCTGCCTTTGAAGTAATAATCGAGTTCCTGTTTTGAATTGAGAAACAGCGGCGATTCGTGCTGAATCAGATCGATCTCGGCGTGGTGTTTTTTAATGCGTCTTTCAAGATAATTATCGGCGACGTCGCAAAAGTGCAGCTCGGTATATTTTTCCTCGATTAAATGCGGCACCAGTTTCCGGACGTCCGATAGCTGGTCGGTTGATTCGATGTAATTGACATTGACACCTTGTTTCCTCAAAAAGTCCGCGTAAAATTTCATCGAGGCGCGATGAAAGACGAGTTTTTGCTTATGAAAATTCAGTTGACGAAAAAACAGAAATTCTTCAATTAGGAGGACCTCGCCGCCGGTTAAAATAGCAGGATTATTCTCAAATAATTGATGCGGAAAGATCAGAGTTGCCAGTTTCATTCTTTCTGTTAGCCCGACACTTGTCGCTGCAGTACTTTACGTCGACCCAAACCTTTTCCCATTTTTTCCGCCACGCGAATGGCTGTCGGCACACGACGCAGATTTTATTAGGAAGTTCTTGCTTTCTAACATTTTTCACGATCATTTAATACGGCGACATTTTTCGATCGCTCAACGGAAATCTGACGGCTTCGTCTACTTCGTGATAGCCGTCCAATCGAAAGCGAAATACAGGGTAAGATTAAGCTATTGGCAAGGCATTTTCCTATGCAAGGTTACGCGGAAGAAGACGGAAGTGTTGCACTTCGCACACAAAACGAAAAGCAAGCTCAACGGCTTGCCTTTCACACATGTAAGCTACTGATACTTATTACTGATTAGATGGTACACCCGGCATGATTCGAACATGCGACCCCTTGACTTGTCGTCAGCTCGGTCCGGATTATTCATTGGAGCTATTCATCGCATCGTCCGCATGTGGAAGGTGAGCAATGCGGCACTCACATGACGGGCTTAACTGCGTCCCCATAAAAGGTTAGTGTAAGTCCTGTTTTCCTTACGCAGAATGTGGGGCATATCGAACAACGGCATTCAGTCTAACCGTTGCATGAAACTCCCGAAAGGTCTCAAAAGTTTACCTTTGCG
>JBKJOR010000110.1:0-5528 GCA_046595575.1 Pyrinomonadaceae bacterium
GGAACAAACTCAGCACGGTAGCTCAACGAGGATCTTCGCACCGCCTCCGTCGGCGCGGCTGACATCGATGCGACCGCCGTTCTCGTCGACGATCTTGTGCACTATTGAAAGCCCGAGTCCGGTGCCGCTCGCGGCGACCGAGAATGGCTCAAAAAGATGTTCCATGTTGTACCGGCTCAGCCCGGGCCCGTCGTCCTGGAAGAGCATATGAACGCGCCCGCCCGGAATTTCATTGAGCCGGACAGTTATGTTCCCGCCATCGGGCATTGCGTTGAGCGAATTCTGGAGGAGGTTCCAGACGACCTGTTTGATATCGGTCTCGCTTACGTCCGATTCGACGGGTCGGGCGGATGGCTCGTATACGAGCTGATGTGAATCGCTGACCTTCGGATCGTGCTGGAGCAGGACCATACAATCTCGAAGAGCCGCGTCGATGTCGGTCCGCCCATTCTTAACTGGCTGCAATGCGTTCGCCGACGGCCGCGCGTAAGACAGAAAGTCGGTGATGATCCCGTTTAGCCGCTCGGCTTCGCGCAAGACAACGTCGAAGAGCGATGCGTGCGGCGAATCGATCCCGGATTTTTCCCGAATGAACTGCAGCGAGGAACTCAACGACCCGAGCGGATTCCGAATCTCATGCGCCAGACCGGCCGCCATTCGGCCGACGGCGGCGAGACGATCGGCACGACGAAGCGAATCTTCTAGCGCCCGGATCTGCGAGATATCGCGAAGCGTAACGATCACGCCGGATACGCCGCCCGTTCTGAGGTAAAGCGGATTGATGGATGCGGCGACCGTTGTATTGGTGTCCGATGGTCCGTCGAGCCGGACCTCGAAATGCTCGGGGGAAAACTCCGCGGTCTGCACCGCACCGAGACACGCGGCCACCGGTTTGCTGAAGCCGTCGCCGAATACATCGAATATCCTTTTACCGATAACCTCCGACGCGCTTCGGCCTGCCATCAATTCGGCGGCGCGGTTAAAGCCGTAGATCGTACCTTCGAGATCGGTCGTGATAAGACCGGTGTCGACCGATTGCACGATCCGCTCATGCAGGATGTGCAGATCGGCAAAGCTCTCTTCGCTGAGCCGCAGTTGCTCGGCGATCCGCTTTCGTTCGCCCAGTCGCGAGGCGAGCAAACCAACGAAGAGCATCGCGACCACGTTGAGCCCAACCACCTGTACCGTCTTTGAAGGCGGAACATCGCCCGAGATCGAATACCGAAACATCTGACCGGTAAACACGGACAAGGTGATGAACGATATCGCGGAGCCGAGAGAGATCGCCACTGACTCGGTCCTGCCGAGCATGAATCCCGAAAGGCAGATCAGAACAATATAAAGCGACGTGTAGGGTGAGCTGATGTCGCCGGTTTCCCAGACGAGCCACGTGATCAGAAAGATATCTACGGAAAACTGAACGCGTCTTTGCCACAAATAATTGCGGTTAAAGTGGGCGGCCACGTGATAAATGCCGGTCAGAGCGATCGAGACCAGGAAGAACAGGAACAGGCTGGTCGGAAATGTGCCCGTTGTCTGCTGCAGTTGGCCGCCGGTCCACCACCAACTGGCAAGCAGAAGCAGGAATATCAGGGCAAGGCGCCCAAAAATGACTCGCTGCATACGGTCGAGTCGTTCGGGCTCCGGCGGCAAAAAAGCTGTGCTTTCAGGCTCAAGCATTGGAAGAAGATTGTCCTTTAATGGGTGATAGTTCGTCGGCATTGTAGCCGATTTTTCCTCGTTTGAAACATATATTATCTAAGGGGTGCGGGCTTATTGGTTCCGGAATGCCCATTTTTACTGGCATTGCCGCAGATTCTCGCTCCAGTCGTCCTGGGCTTAAAAAAATACTTGTTGACAGTCTGATTATCTCTAGCGTAAAAATAGCAGAACCTTAAACACCCATAGTTAAGAATTTTCCCAATTTAGTTTCGGATCCTCAGTGCCTCAACGGATCCGGGCGACAACGCGACCGAGTAAAAATTACTACTCGGGGTTAATTGATGGGCACTAATTTTAGCGAGGCTTTGTGGGCGCATGAGTACCAACAATAACTCCCGGGAGTTACTTACCGAACTCCTGACGAAAACGATCGAACTTGGCGCTTCGGATCTTCACTTGCGTGTCGATTCGCCGCCGCAGGTGCGTATCAACGGGAAACTTCAGCCGCTCGAAGGGCGCGCCGTACTTACCGAGGATGACGCCGGTGCGCTTGCCCGTTCCTTCCTTAGCGATGAACAGAGGCAGGTTTTTGAAGCTAAGCGAGAGCTGGATTACTCGATCGGTCTCGAGGGCGTGTCGCGCTTTCGCGTGAATGTGTTCCAACAGAAAGAGACTGTCGGGTCTGTCTATCGAGCGATCCCATACCTGATACGAACATTTGAGGAGCTCGGTCTGCCGTCGGTTGTTGCCGATCTTTGCCGCAAGCCGCGCGGTTTGGTGCTCGTTACGGGTCCGACCGGCTCGGGCAAATCGACGACGCTTGCAACGATGATCGACCGGATCAACATGAGCCGGCACGAGCATATCCTGACGATCGAAGATCCGATCGAGTTTCTGCATACGCACAAGAATTGTGTCGTCAGCCAGCGTGAGTTAGGTTCGGACACGGCATCGTTTGCCGAGGCGCTGAGATCGGGATTGCGGCAAGATCCGGACGTCGTACTCGTCGGCGAGATGCGAGATCTGGAAACGATCGAGATGGCGCTTCGTGTTGCCGAGACCGGACATCTGACGCTTGCCACGCTTCATACGAACACGGCCTCGTCGACTATCACGCGCATCATCGATGTCTTTCCCGCTAGCCAGCAGGGACAGATCAGGACTCAGCTTTCGAACGTGCTCGAAGGGATCATGTGTCAGACGCTTTTGCCGAACAGCACGGGCACGGGCCGCGTGATGGCGATGGAAATTTTGATACCAAACTCTGCAGTCCGAAATCTTATCCGCGAGGACAAGATCCACCAGATCTATTCGATGATGCAGACGGGCAACGACAAGTTCGGAATGCAGACGTTGAATCAGTCGCTCGCGGCGCTGTATCGGAAACGTGATATCACACTCGAGACCGCAGTGGCGATCTCTTCAAATTCTAAGGAGCTGCTCGATCTGGTCGGTCGCGGCAAGTCATCGCAGGATCCTGCGGCGGCGGGAAGCGGCTTTCAGGGTCGCGAAACGGCCGGCGGTATCCGGCCGCAGAGCAGAATGCGTGGAGCTGGCGGCGGTGATCAGTACTAATCAGGTATTTACGTTATGAGAAATAAGTTCGGCACGAGCCCGATCGTTAACACCGGCGAACAAAATGAGCGAGACCAATCGCCCGACCAGCTTGCCGTATCGTGGCATCCGGATGGCCGGGGCGCAGCGGCGTGGCCCGTCTCGCGTGACGGTTCGCGAAGTTGGGAGGTTGAGGTCGAGCGGTTTACTTCCGATTTCAATCTTGCTCAGGGGATCAATCTCCGCCGCGGCGGTCAGGCGGGAACGAACACGGTCTCAAGCGACACTGCTTTTCTGACGACGACGCCGGAGTTTTCCGAGAGGACTCGGATCCTGGCGCTCGATGGCGAACGGCTCGCTCTCAGTGATCGAGAACTCGTCGAATGGCTTATCACGGCCGAGCAGCAAGTGGTTTTAGGGACGGACAATCATCCGCTTTTCGAGACGTCGCTCGACGATACGGCATGTGTCATAAGACGGCTCCCGAATGGCATGGTCGCGATGACGGAAGTGCCGCGGGCCCATGTTTTGTCCGCACGCGAACGAGTTCGCACGCTGCTCGGCGATCGGGCCTCGTCGCAGTTCGAGATCAGGATCGAGACACCGGTCAGAACGACTGCCCGCTACTTTCTGACGGCGGTGAAAGAAGGCGAACTCGTCCAACGGGCCGGAAAGGAATCGGAAGTCACTGCGTTTATCCTCATCAGCCACGCCGGATTTCGGTTCGGGCTGTGGAGTCCGGTGGCGGGTCTCTTCAGCGAATACGGATTTCTGGCGCCGAAAGAGATCGCACGACTTGGCAACCAGCCGGCCGGAGCCCGGTTTGCTCCTGCGGCTGCTGACGGCGACATAGGCAAGCGTCTTGAGCAATACGTGCGGGACGCGTTTGGCCAGCTCTCATTGCAGCTTTCGAAAGAGAAGCTCGAACAGCTCCAACTGTCCGGCTATGCGCAGGTCGTCTGGGCATCGGAACCGCATCTCGCCGACACGATCCCGCAGATCGCCGCCGAGCATGCAGCGACGACCGGGATACAAGTCTTTCATCTCGAGGCACCGGTCGACGAAGCGATGGTCGGCGGTCTACTGCTCGGGTCGTTCGCCTTCGGCGACGCGGCTCCGGTCGGTGAGGTCATCCTGCCTTCGGCGGATCTTGCCGAGGACCTGCTCGTGCTCGCCGATACCGAGCAGGACCAGCGACGGTTCAGCGAAGTGCTCTTCGCGCAAAAGCGTCGGAACAGCGCCGTCTTTACTCTTCTTGCGGCGCCGGTAGCGGTGGCGGCAGTGCTGCTCGCAATGATCGCCGGACTGCTCTTTACGGGAATCGTAACCGGTGTCAGGGATGCACAAGCGAGCGCTCGGACGCTGGAGCTGAAGCCGGATCTCGATCGTCGCAACGCGTACGAAGCAAATTTGAAGTGGTACCAGGAATTCATCAAGCAAGTCAGCCGTTTGAGACGGCAGCAGCCGGTCGGAATCGGACTGCTCTATCAATTGAATTCCAATTACCCGTTTACCGTGGATCCCGCGTTTTACGTTTCGGACATGAAACTCTTGCCGACGGGCGCCGTCGAGATGAAGGGTTTCGCGAGAAACAAGGATGCGGTCGCGTCGTTCCTGAAGTCCCTGGAGTTTGCCGGCGGGCCCGAGAGCGGTTCACGGCTATTCGCGAATCTCGCATACGAAGTTCAAGAGGGCCCACCTGTCGCTGCCGTGACGGCGGGTCAGGCCAGCGTTCCGACGATGGCCGGCTCGGTGTTGACGGCGAATCAGGCACGTCCGGGCGTCATCGTCTGGAGTATCAAGGGAAATTACGTACCGATGGAGGAATTTGCGGCTCCGACGCCGGCAAAGCCGGGAGCACCGCCAGCGAAACCGCCCGCGGCAGCCGTAACTAAACCGGCCGGACAATAGGCATTTCCGCAAATTGAGATTTATGAGAAAGGTTCAAAAATCCAGCCTCAGCAGCTTCGGCGACGGAGTTATCAACGAGTCTGCCCGGCACGGCCCGATCATCACGCTCGCCGTCATGGCAGCGATCTCGATCGGTCTCGGTTACATGCTCCACAGCTATTTTTTGGCAGGCTGGTCGCAGTCGAACGAGGACTATCGACAGCAGGTTGTAAGAAAAGAGGTCGAGAACGCAAAGACTGAAAGGATGCTCGAGGCCGAACCGCACTTCCGATCGGAATTTAAGAAGATCGTCGATCTTTATGACGAAGCGAAACCGCTGCTTCCGCAGGAGACCGAAGTTTCCGAAGTTCTCGGTCAGGTCGAAACGGCAGCCCAGCGTAACGGCGTTACGCTTACGGGCC
>JBKJOR010000295.1:0-4117 GCA_046595575.1 Pyrinomonadaceae bacterium
TGGTCAAACAACCGAGCCATCATGACGCGGTGTAAGGCGATAGAAGAGAAAGTTTTTAATGCGGTAATGCGCCAAAGAACGTTATAGCTATCGCGAAGTCCACCGGCAGATCTCCACATCCGTTTTTGAACGAACAATTATTTGGGTGGAGGATAGGAACTGGCAGGCGCTACATGAAGCTGTTAGATAGGGTAAGCGAAAAAAGGCGGTAGAGCTTTTGCCCAGCCGCCTTTCTCATTTTCGGACGATTGTGTTCTAAACCCCTGGCATGGCTTTTTTGAGAGGTTTCAGAAGAAGCGCAAGAACCACAGCCATAAACAAGGCCATCAACGCCAGGACGAGGAAGAACGTTGACTGCAGCCAGATGTCCCAGTAGATCCCGATCTGTGTCAGCTTGTTACCGATCGCAGTTGCGACGAACCATCCACCCATCATGAGACCGCGGATACTGATCGGAGCGACCTTCGATACGAGAGACAATCCCATCGGAGATAGCATCAATTCACCCAGCGTCACGATCCCATAGGCGAGGATCAACCAGAACGGTGACACACGGAAGAGAAATGCGTTCTGCAGAATGGCTGCGCGGTTCGCGTCACCCGCGCCCGGGGACGCCGAATTCACCGCTGCAATAAGCTGCTGTTCACCCGAGGCCTTCGCACCGGTGGCCTCGTCCGTTTTCGAGGCGAACTTCACGCCAAACACGCTGTTCTTTCCGTCGGCCGCCTTAGCGTTCTGAATCTTGTTCAGAACGTCCTGCGACACACCAGAACTCCCGAGATTGGTCAGCACGCGCTCGTTAATTCGAAACTCGCCGGCAGCCAGTTGGTCGGCTCCCTTGGTCATACTCTCACCGACCGTCGCGCCATACCACAGCACAAGGAACGAGAGGCCCGTCAAAGTCATACCGAACGCCATCTTGGTCGGTGTCGATGGCTCCTTTCCTCGTCGATCCAGAAATCCCCAAAACCATACAAGCGGAAAGGTTAGGGCCAGGACCCAAAACGCATTGATCGAATTCGAGATAGTACCAGTTACGTTCCAGTTGGTGTTGTCGTCGGCAAAGTATGTCAAGGTCGATCCGTTCTGGTGGAACACCATCCAGAACACGATGACGATGATGAAGATGACAATGAGGGCCATGACGCGTTTCCAATTTGGTACCGCGTCCATCCGGGCGCTTCGACCCGCATCGCCCCCGGCTCCTTTATTATGGGCCCCGTCCTGATCGCTCACGCCATGAGGCGGTGCATCCGTCGCAGTGGCCGCAGTATCCGCAGCCTGTTCGGGATCAACTCCCGGCCTGCGGTCCGCGTGAGCAACGTACTCCTTGAAATACCACAGGATGCCCACGGAAAGGACCATTCCAAATGCAGCGACCGCGAATGCCGGGTGAAAACCGAAATTCTGGCGGACGATCTCCATAACGATCGGTGCAAGAAAAGCTCCGACGTTGATGCCCATGTAAAAGATGTTGTAGGCGCGATCTTTGAGGTGGCTGCCTTCCGGATACAGGTTACCGACCATCGTCGAAACGTTCGGCTTGAAAAAGCCGTTACCTATGACGAGGCAAGTCAATGCCGCGTACACCGCCCAAAGCGCCGCGATCGAAAGCAATCCGTGGCCGGCCATGAAAAAGAATCCGCCGATCATGACGGCCTTGCGATAACCGGTGATCTTGTCCGCGATCAATCCTCCGATAAGCGGGCTCGCATAAACGAACATTAGGTAGTTCGCGTATAGGGACGTCGCTTCTGTCGCCGTCCAGCCGAAACCGTCGGTCGGATCGCGAAGATATAGCACAAAAAGAGAAAGCATCGAGTAGAAGCTGAAGCGCTCCCACATCTCGGTCGCGAACAAAACATAAAGTCCGCGCGGATGTCCTTCAGAGTGATGGACAGCAGTGGCGTTGTTCAAAGTCCCGGCATTTGCACTCATTAAGTTTTCACCTTTGTTCCGTTGGATTTTCGAAGAGAGTTAGGCAGAATATAGCAGATAAACGACTTATCAAAAAGGAAAAACTCTCTCCCGAAGGTCGTCCAACTATATGATTTTTGCGATTATAGCTGCGATCGTGGCCTACCGAAGGGCCAAAGATAACGGACGAAATGGGTGGCTATGGGCGGGTGCAGCTGCGGGCGTCTTTATAGTTACTCAGTGGGTAGTTGCGGTCGGAGCGGGTTTGTTTATTGGGATTGGTATCGCAGCGTTCGGGTGGTCGGAAAGCATATTCGACGACACAATGTACACGGGTCCGGTCACAGTTATCGCGATCGGTGCCAGTATTTTGACGACGTGGCTCTTGCTGCGCTATCTCGATAATCCAATTGCCGAAGAGCAACTTCCCGATTCGCCACCACCTCCACCACCTATATTTGATCGCGACCTGTAGGATTTATGGAATTGTTTCAGCAACTCGGCGCGGAGATCGAAGGAGCTTGGCGCGAGCAGAATTACAACGAAGAGGTATTTCCGGCGCTAGCGGCCGATGCGCTTCGGCGCGCAGATCTGCCGTCAAAGGTTGCGGCTTGGGATGTGATCGAGTGGACGCTACAGCAGACCGAGCTTCCGCCGCAGAAAGATCCGCACGCAAATTTTGCCGACCCGCCAATAACTCTGTACAGCGGTCCGCGGTTCTTTATCGACGTTTACTTCTGGCTCGACGGCACGACGCAGGTACATCAGCATGGGTTCTGCGGAGCGTTCCAGGTTTTGCTCGGCTCGAGTATCCATAGCTGGTACGAGTTCGAGCGGACCGAAAGCGTTAATGTCTTCACAGAGATCGGCAAGATGCGTCTGAAGCTCTGCGAACTGCTGAAGGTCGGCGACATACAAGAGATACTTGCCGGCCGCCAGTACATTCACTCGCTGTTTCATCTCGACCAGCCGTCGGTCACGATCGTTGTCCGCACTGATCAGAGCCCGCTCCACCGACCGCAGTTTTCTTATCACAAGCCGTCGATAGCTCTCGACCCTTTCTTCGATCATGAAACGACGACGAAACACTTGCAGTGCATTCGGGCCCTGTTCAATTCGCAGCATCCGGATACCGACCGTATGGTTTCCGCTCTGCTCGAAACGAGCGACTTTCAAACCAGTATCGCGATCCTGACCACCGTTCGCGAGTTCTTGAGCGGCTCGCCGTTCGGACAATTATTCAATCTCGAAGGTCCCGCCGAACGCTTCAAGCGTCTGCTCGAAGTTGTCTCAAGACGCCACGGCCCCAAGGCTGAAAACCTGTCAGCCGTGTTCCGACATCGCGACCGTGTGAACGAGATCGTCCGCCGGCGTAATTACGTGACCGACGCGGAACATCGTTTCTTCTTTGCGTTGCTGCTGAACGTGGATGATAAAGATACGATCCTGCGGCTGATCTCGACGCGGTTCCCCGACTCTGATCCGGTCAGCAAGATCCTCGACTGGAGTTACGATCTTGCCCAGACCCGCGTTGTCGGTGTGAGCGTCCCGAACGCACTCGGCCTTGAGGGTTTTGACGACTTTGATCTGTCCCTGTTGGAAGATCTGCTGCGGGGTAAAACCGATGCTGAGGCACGCGAGCGCGTGATAGCGGAATATGGAATCGAAAGGACAGCCGCCATCGATCTGGACGGCAAGTTCGCTCGGTTGCAGGAATCCGTGATCTTCCAGCCCCTCGTGTCGGAACCGGCCGCATAAGCTCCGATCATCGTGCGTTTGCGCGATATTTTCTCTTGGCTTAGACTTGAACTTCGCGCCCCTGTAGCTCAACGGTTAGAGCAGCAGACTCATAATCTGTTGGCTGTAGGTTCGAATCCTACCGGGGGCACCAGAAGAAAGGAGAAAGGAGAAAGGAGACGACGGGAAGCAGTTTCTTGACTTTCTCCTTTCTCCTTTCTCCTTTAAGAAATGGTAGCGCATAGGGGAGTTGAACCCCTCTTTCGAGGTTGAGAACCTCGCGTCCTAACCGATAGACGAATGCGCCGTGGTAGGTTGACCGGCAGATAGTTTACCGCCGTTTGTCCGCGTTCGGCAAATCGATCCGCAGTTCGGTAATGGTTCAGTTTGCATTTAACGCGTGTGGAGGCATGTGCTACCCCCCTGCAACCTTTCTTATTCCGTGTGTTCCGTGTTGTTCGGT
>JBKJOR010000001.1:0-3169 GCA_046595575.1 Pyrinomonadaceae bacterium
GTTTACGACGGGAATGGTTCCAGGCGAAGAGCACCCCGCATTTCGACCTTACCGCTGACGGACGAAAGCTCGCCGTCGAGCACGGAGCGATTGAGCTTACCCAGAGAGAACTGGTCGCAAAGATTAGAGAGCTTCGTAATATCCGGTTGAGTCGGAGTTGATCGAGGGCAATGCTTGCGCAAGCTTTCGTATTTTCAATTTGATTCGTGTTGCTTGGTGTGATTTCGCGGTTACGATTTAGAAGAAATGGAAACACGAATCCACACGAAGGAAGTTCGCAATACAAGCCCGTAACGCAGCCCTACCGGTCAGGCTCTGCCAAGACGACGATTTCTGACCTTATCGAATTGGCGATATAGCAGCCCTCGTGCGCGGCGTGATGCATCTTAGCGATCTCATCGATTGTCGGAATATTCTCGCCGGACCATTCGATGGTCGGATCCAGCGTGATCTTCGAGATCCACTCCTTGCCTTCCTCGTTCTTCGTCATCTCGCCGACCGCGTTGTCCTCGTACGAATCGATCACGAATCCTTTCGTGGCGGCGACCCATAGAAATGTCAGCATGTGACACGACGAAGCCGACGCGACGAGCGCTTCTTCAGGATCCACGGCCGCCTCTACAGAGAAGGGAACTCGCACGGCGTGCGGCGACGACGAGGCAGGGACTTTGATGCCCCCATCAAACGACCACGTATGCCCGCGCGTGTAGCGGTTCTTTGTGAAGGTTTCGGTAGAGTCGTTTTTCCAGGAGATCTTTGCGGCGTATGTTGACATAAGTATTCTCGACAGACCTACGCGAGCGATTTTGCATGTCGCTGTCAGTCTATCTCGATCTCGTCGGGTTGCAGGAGAACGACTTTTCCCTTGCGGCTTATCGCCACCGGGTTACCTGCCTGCTTGTGGCGCAGCAACGCCTCGCGAACAGCCCGTTCGTACGCCTTGTTTATTTCGTCGCTGTATCGAACAAACAGGTCGGGTTCGTTTTGCTTCACTTCTTTATCCGGTCCCATAAGGTCTGATCGGAGACGGTCTCTCCAGCCGTCTCAGTATATCGCGTGATCTCTTTGGGCATCGCGCCGGTGGCGTCAAAAATTCTCCAGGAGTCGCAAACCGGCAGATACAAGCTGAATAGGTTCGTTACGCCACGGTCGAACCTTCGGCGAATCGTATTTTCCGGAATCGAGTGCCCGCCCAATCGCGTTCTCGTGTTTACTCGCTCGATCGCGAGCTCCACGCTATCGAGCCATAGAAAGACGAGCCCGATTCTGTATCCGTCCCCTTTAAGACTCTTGAGCCAGCCTGCATAGAACCTAGACGCCAAGGTCGTCTCAAATGCAAAGTCCCGGCCTGCTTCCGCCAGTTCGTGCAGCCGCCCGAGCATTACGCGACCCGCATCGAAGGATGCATCCTCAGGCGCGTATGCCGATAGGCCTTCGGCAATGGTATCGGCGTTTACAAATTCTAGTATGCCGAACGTGTCCCTAAGCAATGCCGGAGCAAGCGTGGATTTTCCCGCTCCGTTCGGACCTGCGATGACGATTACGTCAGGCATCTGTATCTTGTGTCAAGCTAAGGCCTCAACCTATTCAACATCCTCGGAAACGGGATCGTCTCGCGTACGTGTTCGATCCCGCACATCCATGCGACGGTGCGTTCGATGCCCATTCCGAAGCCCGCGTGCGGGACCGAGCCGTAGCGCCGAAGGTCGAGATACCATTCGAACGTTTCCTGCGGCAGGTTATGTGCCTTGAGCTGCTCGATCAAATAATCAAGCGAAGCGGCGCGTTCGCCGCCGCCGATGATCTCGCCGTAACCTTCAGGCGCGAGCAGATCGATCCCGAGCGCGCATTCGGGTCGGTCCTTATCGACCTCGAAATAGAATCCTTTGATTGCGGTAGGGAAGTGATGAACGAAAACCGGCTTGCCGAACTGGTTCGAGAGATAAGTTTCGTCCGGTGCACCGAAGTCGCCGCCCCATTCGAAACGTTGTTGGAACGCCGGCATCTTGCCGGCCTCTCCCTCGCCGGCAGGATGCCGGCGTTCCTCATCATATCCTTCCTGTAGTAGCCTAACCGCCTCGTCGTAATGGATTCGCGGAAAGGGCCCGGATATCGCTTCCAGCACGGTCGTATCGCGCTCCAGAGTCTTCAGTTCTTCCTGACGGTCGGCGAGTACACGAGTCACTATTGCAACGATCAGTCCTTCGCCGAGATCCATCATGTCTTCGTAGCCGGCATACGCGACCTCGGGCTCGACCATCCAGAATTCGGTCAGGTGCCGGCGCGTCTTCGACTTCTCGGCGCGGAACGTCGGGCCGAACGCGTATGATTTGCCGAATGCGGCCGCAGTTGCTTCGTTATAAAGCTGACCGGACTGCGTGAGATACGCTTTGTCGTCGCCGAAGTAATCCACCTCAAACAACGTCGTCGTACCCTCGCACGCGGCCGGCGTAAAGATCGGCGTATCGGCGAGCGTGAAGCCGTTGTCGTCGAAATAGTCGCGGACGGCTTTGATGACCGTGTGGCGAACTTTCAAAACAGCGTGCTGCTTTTTCGATCGGATCCAGAGGTGCCGATTATCCATCAGGAACTCTGTCCCATGTTCTTTCGGAGTGATCGGATAATCGTGGACGTTCTGAAGGACCTCGACGCCTTTGACATCGATCTCGACACCGAGCGACGACCTTTCATCGGTCTTCACCGAACCTGTCACGATGATCGAGGATTCCTGCCCGAGCGATTTTGCCTTCTCGAAAACTGCTTCGTCATTCCCCTTAAAGACGACGCACTGGACGATGCCCGTCCCGTCGCGCACCTGAAGAAAAACAAGCTTGCCGCTCGACCGTGTGTTATATAGCCAGCCCTTGAGCGTGACCTCTTCGCCGACGTGATCTTTAAGTTGATTGATGTATGTCTGGTTCATGTTAGAGACAAACGGGTACTAGAGAGGAGATTTTAACGGAATGGCGACGTTAGTAAAAATGGCTTGGAATAGTTTCTAACTGTCAGACCCGGTATCTAAGAATTTGGCGGGAGGTTTAACCTTCGCGAGACGTCCTTCCATCGCGGATCGGACTTGAGTTTGTCGAGTACAAGGTAATTACCGTATCCATTAAACCCGTCGCGCCGGTCTAGACTTTTGTTTAAGGCCTCGAAAGCTTTGTCGAAG
>JBKJOR010000315.1:0-7435 GCA_046595575.1 Pyrinomonadaceae bacterium
AAACGCCGCCTCGAAAGGCGGCGTTTCGCATCTGGTAGGCCGTGCAGGGATTGAACCTGCGACCCACGGATTAAGAGTCCGTTGCTCTACCAACTGAGCTAACGACCCAGAGAAAGATGGATTATAACAACAACAACCTGAAAAAGGAAAAAGGTGGAAAATAGAAAAGGTGAAAAAGTGAAAAGGGGAAACGGTGAAAATGAATCGAGACCTTGGGACGTCCGTCTCGCTTTTTCTCTCTTTCACGCTTTAACTTTCCCACCTTTTATACTTTTCTAAACGATGAAGGAATGTCCTAAATGCGAGCTGTGTTTCCCTGATGATGTCGGGGTCTGCCCTGATGACGAGACGGCGACTCGGTTCTCGCTGCCCGGCGACCAGCTCCTTGCAGACCGTTATCGGCTTGAAAAACGAATCGGTAAAGGCGCGATGGGGCAGGTCTATCTTGCAAGCGACACAAAATTTGCGTCGCGCAAGGTTGCCGTCAAAACAGTTCGTCAGGACATCTTGAACAGCGACGATCTGCAGGAAGGCGAAGCGATCGCTCGTTTCGAGCGCGAAGCTCAGGCGGCAGCGTCAATACAACATCCGAATACGGTCAGCGTGACGGATTTCGGCGAATCCAGCGAAGGCGTTTTCTATCTCGTAATGGAATACGTTGAGGGCGAGACGCTTCATAAACTCCTCCGGCGCGAAGGCACTCTTCCTGTCGTGCGTGCGGTCCGACTTCTGCGCCAGATCGCCGATGGCGTGGAAGCCGCCCACGAGATAGGGATACTCCACCGAGACCTTAAGCCCGCAAACATCTTTCTCTTGCGAAAGGGAAAGGGCGACGGGTTTATTAAGGTGGGCGACTTCGGGCTTGCCAAGATCGTGAATGCTACCGTGACCGACGCAAGCTCGAATGCAACGCCCTCGTCGCGCGGCATCATCGGTACACCGGAGTTCATGGCACCGGAACAGATGCAGCCTGAGATCGGCGTTGATACGAGGGCCGACCTCTACGCACTTGGAACCATTGCGTACTTAATGCTCGGCGGAAAGACACCTTTCGTGGGCGACATGATGCAGCTTGTTATGCAGAAGATAATGCATCACCCTGCCCCGCTGTCCGCGCTACGATCTGACATACCTGCAGACGTCGAACGTGTCATCA
The DNA here is from genome assembly GCA_046595575.1 of Pyrinomonadaceae bacterium. Taxonomy (GTDB): domain Bacteria; phylum Acidobacteriota; class Blastocatellia; order Pyrinomonadales; family Pyrinomonadaceae; genus OLB17. The sequence continues at coordinate 1,157 of JBKJOR010000315.1, forward strand.
TGCAATCGCTTGAGATCGATCCGGCGAAACGTCCGGCGACGGTTTCGGAATGGATCGCGGATCTCGAAGAAGCATCCGCGGACGTTGAAGAAGGAAGGCGTTCAGGTTCCTCACGGCTCGTAGTTATGGCCCCTGTGGGAGCCGAGGTTTACGTAGATGACGAGCGGAAAGGGAGTGTCGGAAGATCCGGCCGGGTTGTCTTGACCGACGTGGCTGCCGGCCGGCACGTCCTTCGGGTTTCGAATCCGGGTGAGCGCGATGACGAGCGCGTTATCGAGATTCGGGGTGGTGAAGGCGAGCAGGTCATTCAGGCTCAGCTGCATACACGTCGGCCTTACGGAAGTCAGCCATCGTCGTCGCACGGTAGCAGCAGCGGGGGCGTGCATTCGAGCATCATGCCAGGTATCGTGGCGTGCGTCGGCTGCAACTCACGCTTTGCGGAGGGCGTAAAGTTTTGCGGCCGCTGCGGCGGTCGATCGTTCGGTCTTGTTAGTTCTGGCGAATCGGCAGGCAGCTTTCCCTGTCCCCGCTGCTCATCGCCACTGCCGGAGAACTCAAGGTTCTGCGGTCGTTGCGGTCTGAATATGGCGCCGCGGACGGGATCCTCGCCGCAGGCAACCTCGTCCCCGACCAGTCTTCCTCCTCAAGCAGAACGTATTTGCCGCCGCTGCGGCGGTGCCTATCCGCCGCACATCAAGTTCTGTGGGCGATGCGGACACGGCATGGCGTGAAACCGTGAACCTTCGCTGACAACCACTCGTTTATACGCTTATAATATCTGCAATCTAGGTCCCTGGATCAAAGGAATCGAACTGAATGAAGATCTGCCCGACTTGCCGCAGAACCTACGACGATGACGGACTCAACTTTTGTCTCGAAGACGGTTCGGTCCTAACTTTTTCTTCAGTTGATTCCGCCGCTCCGACGATTGTAATGAACCAGCCGCGGCCAACGAACCCGCCTGCTGGTGCGGCAGTTCAGACAACCCGGAACGCACACGATGCCGACTATCCGCTGCAGCCGACGAAGAGATCGTCGAAAGCTTGGATCTGGGTCGCGGGGATCTTTGGTCTACTAATTCTTTTATGTGGCGGCAGCTTTGCGGGGTTCTTGTATTACTTCGCAACCGGGGCGAACACCAATTACAATGGCTCGAAGGGCGTCGCCAACTCCAACACAACAAGAACGAATACTTTTTCATCAACTAAGACACCTGAACCGTCACCCGAGGATACAGCAACCAGCGTTCAAGAGGTCGATCTCTCCAAACATGTAAAGGTTTCTGTTTACGGTACGACGGAATTCAAGGACGGCGAGTTCTTTATGGCCGCGCTGCAGAAGGGTTACTATTACGTCGTCGTGAGTCCTGACGATTACAAAACCGACGGAGCGAAGACACGAGTCGTAGTGCGAAACGCCGACCTCGCTGATTCAGATCTGGGGTACGGTCTGATCTTTCACAGCGATACTACGCCGCTTGAAAAAGACTACGCATTCTTAATTGATTCGAAACGACGGCGGTATCGCGTCGTGCGGCACGAACCCGAAGATGAAGTCACGGTCAAACCGTGGACGAGCTCAAAGCTGGTTAACGAAGGATCAGCGGAAAACACACTCGAGGCCCGCGACAAAGGCGACACGATCGAGCTCTATATCAACGGCCAACTGGCCACGACGGTTGAGAACAAAAAGGGACCCAAGGGTGGTGTTCCTGGATTGTATGCGGGGGACGGGGCCAAGATAGGTTTTAAGAAATTGGAGATCATCAAATAACCGAAACCATCACATGAAGCAATGTCTCAAATGTGGAGAGAGGTACAGCGACGATACTCTGAATTTCTGTCTCAATGACGGTGAGATGCTGGTTCAATCGCCGTCGTACCAGGGACCGCCGACCCAGTTCGCGGACGACTCGCCGCCGACGTTGATGATTAACCAGCCGCGGGTTACCAACCCTATCGATTTTTCTCAATCGTCTCCGATGCAGTGGCAAGGCAGTGTTCCGCAGCCGATCGATCGACAATTCAATATAGCCGGTTATGGAACAACGTCGCGTGACCAGACGCTGCCGACGATTTCATTGATCCTCGGAATCATTTCATGCTTTCTTGTATGCTGTGCGGGCGGAATCTGGCTCGGACTGCCCGCGGCGATCGTGGGCTTTCTCGCTATGAGGAACGCGGAACGTGACCCGACCCGTTACGGCGGACGCGGAATGGCGATCGGAGGCATGGTTCTGGGTATCGTTACCTTCCTCGCCTCACTCTTTTTCCTGATCTTCGGTCAGTTGTCCTGACGCCAGCAAAACCTCTATACTTTCAAGCGATGCGTGTAACCTTGCATGTTGTTGCGGGTCCTCAGACCGGGCGCGACTTCACCTTCGACCAGCACGACACCTTTATGATCGGCCGGAGTGAAGACGCGCAGTTCTGTCTTCCGCAGGATCGCTTCTTTTCACGTCACCACTGCATTCTTGAGATCGCCCCGCCCCAATGTTTCCTCCGTGATCTCGGTTCCACGAACGGTACTTACGTCAATGGCGTCCGCGTCGAAACCGCGCACTTGAAACACGGGGATCGTATTCAAGGCGGGGAGACTGTGCTGGAAGTTGAGGTTGCGGCCGACCAGGCCGACGCTTTCGATATGGGTCCGCGATCCGGCGAACGCACCGAGCCTTCGATCATCACGGTCGCATGCTTGAATTGCGGAGTGCCTGCTAGAGCGGAGGCGTCCCGACCTGACGCGAAGCTGTCTTACGTCTGTGACGAGTGTCGCGACAAACTGAAAAAGAACCCGCAGCCGATCCCGAATTACCAGATGATTCGCGTACTTGGTCAGGGCGGAATGGGAAGCGTGATGCTGGCGCGATCGATCAAGGACGGCCAGGCGGTAGCCATCAAGACCTTGCTTCCCGAGGTTGCAGTGAGTGAACAATCACTTAAACGCTTTATGCGCGAGATTGAAGTTTCTTCGTCCCTGCAGCATCCGAACATCGTAAGTTATATCGAGCATGGAAGTCATAACGGCATCGTTTATCTCGTAACCGAGTACGTCACGGGGATGGACGCATCGAAGCTAGCAAAGCAGCGCGGCGGCAAGCTGAATTACAAAGAGGTCGTCCGGATCATTGAGCAAACGCTCGCGGCATTGGATTTTGCTCACAACAAGGGATTCGTCCATCGTGACATCAAGGAACAAAATATTCTGGTCGATGGAAGCTACCCGAATTACCTCGCAAAACTTACTGACTTTGGACTTTCGAAAAGCTATCGGCAGACCGGGATGAGTGGTGTAACGATGGTCGGCGATGTGGCCGGCACGATCGCTTACATGCCTCCGGAACAAGTTCGTGATTTCAAGGAGGTTCGTCCGCCGTCGGATATTTATGCGGTCGGTATGACTGCCTATAGTCTGCTAACGGGAGCTCATCCCCTTGATATAAGTCCGAAAGCGGGGATCTCCGAAACCGTCAAAGCTATCTTCGAGAAACCTATCGTCCCGATATCAAGCCGCGTTGCAGACGTCCCGCCTCGCGTCGCCGCGGTATTTGAAATGGCACTCGCCAAGCAGGCGGATAATCGATGGCGGACTGCGGGCGATATGCGAGAAGCCCTTCTCAGCGCCTCATCCTAGCTAAATTGTTTTGGTAACTTTCGAAAGCGAACGGGGAGCATCTGGGTCGAGACCCTTTGCTTCGGACAGGTGCGCAGCGAATAATTGCGCAGGGACGATAAAGGGAATCGGCGAGAGAAACTCGTCGATATCGGGCGAGAGCCTGATGCTATGCGTCGAGAGCCCGGCGACCTCCTCGTCGTTCGTAATCGACAAACGATCAGCATTCAACTCACGCAATCGGCCGAGTAAATCCAGACTGCTAGCCCGCGTAACACCCACTGGGGCGAAAAGGATAACGGGGAAGCGCCGCTCAACTATCGCAAGCGGTCCATGGAAAAAATCCGCGGACGAGAAACGCTCCGCTACGACGTAACAGGTTTCCATCAGCTTGAGCGCCAGCTCGTACGAGTTTCCGTAGTTCATACCGCGTCCCACTACGACGCAGTTTTCCATAAAAATATACCTTTGAACTACTTCTTTAACTTCATCCTGAAGCTCAAGAGCTTTCTGTGTAAACTCGGGTATCCGTTGATAGTCAAGACGCTTATCCCCGATCGCGTGTGCCAGCATGTAGAAGTGCAGCATCTGGCCGGTATAAGTCTTTGTCGCCGCTACCGACTTCTCCCGGCCGGCGTGGATAAGTAGAGTCTCGTCCGCGATCTTCGCCATGGACGACTCTGCTTCGTTCGTTATCCCAATCGTAAAGGCGCCGAATTCGCGAGCACGCTCTAGAACTTGGTTAATATCGGCTCCTTCGCCTGACTGAGAAACTCCGATAACAACTGCCCGTTTGAGTCGAAGCCGAGCATTGTAAAGCGTAAAAACAGATGGGGCCGATAGCGAAACCGGTATTCCAGTGGTGACCTCAAGAAGGTACCGTCCAAACAACGCTGCGTTGTCGGAGCTCCCGCGTGCGACGAGAACTATCAGATCGATATCCTTCTGGCGCAAAAAGTCGCCGAGCCTCGTGATCTTGTCTTGCTCGGCGACGATGGTACGTTCGAGAACTTGCGGTTGCTCCGCGATCTCTTGAAGCATTAGCGACATAATCTTTCGGTAACCCGAATCGGCCAAATGATAACCCCTGGCTGTATCGGAAAAAGGGCCTAAGTTACCGCCTCTTTATTTTTGTCCTCACTCTCGGTCATTTCGGTAAGGACGGAATTAATGGCACCGCCGAGCAGGAGGGCGACTCCGGTTATATACATCCAGAGCATCAGAATGATCACGGCGCCAAGCGATCCGTAGGCTTTGTTGTAGGTGTTGAAATATTGGAGGTAAACACGAAAAATGCCACCGAACAGTATCCACACCAGAATCGCCGTGATCGCACCGGGACTTATCCAAAACCAGCGGAATTTGGGGAAGCACGGCAACCAACTGTAAACGACAGCCGTGGCGAAAAGCATTACTAACACGATCGCTCCCCACTGGATCGTTGTCAGAACCAGCGGCGAGGTCACCTCGAATCCCGCGCTGTCCACGATAAATTTCACGAATGTCCACCCAGCGGTAACGGACGTGAGAACTATCGTGATCAGTAGAATAAACAGAAGAGTGAGAGCCAGTGCCTGAAGCTTCGTCTTCCAGTACGGGCGGGATTCCCGAACTTCATAAACATTGTTCAGCGCCGTACGCAGGCTATCCACTCCAGCCGAAGCCGACCACAACGTGACGAGTAATCCGAGCGTAAGCTTACCCCCCGAACTCGTCTCGATGATCTCGTCCATCGTAGTGCGTACAAGCTCGTATGCACTCCCGGGCATTATCTGGGCGAGATAATGGTAGAGCTCGCCACGAAGCTCGTCCGTGGATTCGAGAACGAGGCCGAAAACGCTGACAATAAAAAGCAGCAGCGGGAAAAATGCAAAAGAAAAATAGAACGCGACCTGGGCCGCGCTGCTCATGACGTCGGTATCGAAGAATTTGTGGTAGAGCTCCTTGAAGAAGATCTTCCATGCAAATGTCGAGAATATTTCCACACCGATAGATTATCGAAACTTGAGCGGTCGGAGCAACGACACTCGGCAAGAGTTCGCTATCCACGTACACGCTCAAGCAGCGTCATCGTCAAAAGACTCAGAAGTGCGCGGTCCTCTTCCTCGGCATTCATGTCTCCGAGCTTTGTCATTTGAAACTTGCCTTCAAAAAACGCCGGTTGCTTCGCAAGACGAACAACCGGTGTGTCGTTGAGACGCGAAACTAAGTACGACGGATTGAAAAAGTAGCCGGTAAACATCCCTACCACCGGAACCTCACCTACCAACGAGTCGATCACCTTGATCCATCCGTTCTCCTCGCTGATCTTCATTACCTGGACCTCTCGTTCGTCGTAGATCTCGTAATTCGCCTTGAATATAGAACGCATACCTTTGCGTTTGATGGAACCAAGCAACTTGCCGCCCGCGTCCGTGAAATTATACTTAGCCGAGAAATCCAGCACACGATCGGCTTTTATGTTAAATAGAAGCTCAGCCTGGTTCTCATCAGCGAACAAGTTGATATCCTCTTTCAGCTTGAACAGCCTTTGCTTGACGTATCCCAGCAGAGCATTATCTGCATCGCGGATATAGATCTGGCTCGCGATGGCGAGCAGCTTGAACGAAAAATTAATTGGATAGTTCATATGGTTTCCTCGGACTGCGAACTTTCACTTAAATACAA
>JBKJOR010000342.1:0-2702 GCA_046595575.1 Pyrinomonadaceae bacterium
CGATACCCGTGAACAAAATGACCAATGACAAATGACCAATGACAAATGACAAATGACAAACGACAAACGACAAATGACCAATGACGAATAACAAAAATTGATTTACAATCTTCCACACTGTGCCAACCCGAACTCGCCGTCAGAGAGAAGTCCTTGACTTCATAATCCACTACATCGACAGTCACGGTTATGAGCCGTCCTACCAACTTATCGCGCGCGAGTTGGGGGTTTCGTCGAAGGCTGGAATTGCGAAGCACATCAAGGCCCTCGAAGAGCAGGGTCTTGTCCAGCGCCGTCGCGAGAACGGAAGTTTCAGGCTGGACATCGGACGCAGCGAAGTTGTGTCGCCCGCGTCATTCGAAGTTCAGTGGCTAGATGCATCCTCGAATGGCACGGCTCCCGAGGGATGGGAGTCTACGCCGTTCACCCTGCCGCTATTTATCCTCGGCGATCTTTCGCCAAAGGCAGTGCGGGCGTTTCGAATTCCGGACGATGCGATGACAGGCAAGCAAATTTGCGAAGGTGATGTCTCGCTGATCGAGTCCCGCTCGTATCTCCGGGACGGAGACTGTGCGGTCGTAACGATCAAACGAAAGGACACTGTGTTGAGGCAATATTACCGCGAGGGATCGAGGATCGAGCTGAGGCCTGCAAATGACAGCTTCGAAGTACTTCGGGTACCCGGTGAACACGTCAAGATACATGGCGTAATGAGGAGTTTGATTCGGCCAGCCTAGACTTCGAAGGCCGAGCTCATTGCTCGGCCCTCGTTCCATTACCCATTATTTATTCTACTAAGCATGCACGACGCTTTCGCCAGTTGGCGTCTTTCGAAAAAAGCGCGGCCGGCGATGGATCCTCTGAAATATTAGTAAATTGAAGAAGTGCATTCCACCTAGTACAAGGAGTACGAGTCCGATCTTGTACGAGAGCGCCTCAATTCCCTCCTGCGTCGTGCCGATCGCGTCGCCGATCTTTAGAGCGAGTGTTACGTATCCGAAATTGATCAGGTAAAACCCGACGACCAGAAGGTGATTGACGGAGTCGGCAAGCGATTCGTCTCCGCTGAATACCTCGATCAAGAAAACACGGCCATTCTTGTGAAGTGTCCGCGCGACCCAGACAGTTAAAAAGACGCTGATGACGATGTATGCAGCGTACGTGATGACAATTGGTTCCATAGTCCCTCCGAGAAGTTTTTTCTTCGGGCACGTAAAGTGTGATCTGCGTTCCCTGCTCATACGCATTACAAGCGTTGTGCCAAAATTGCTCGATCTATAATTCCTGTACACCAGCTCGATCCAGGTGTGCGCCCATTCTCTTTTTGCAGAATCAGCGAATATGCGTTGGCATTTTGCAATTTGCTCCCTCAGCTTTTGTTCATACCGGAAAGCCGACACGATACTGCCGATTCTCGATCAACTCAGCTTCACGCCAGACCCGCGGCCGTCGATACAGACCCCGCCGTTTATTTTTTTGCGGACTCGCCTTTATGTCCATTGTCTACTTTCCCGCTGATCCTCTATTTGCCGTTCAATTACTGAGACGCTAATCTTTTTAATATGTCGAACAATCCGACGCCAAATGCCAGTTACAGTCTGACGCTGCGCGTCAAGATACATAATAAGCCGGGAAAGTTGGGTGAGATCACGACCGCCATCGGCCGAGCAAACGGAGACATCGAAGGTATCGATATCGTCAGTGTCGGAAAAGATTTTCTGATCCGGGACATAACAGTGAACGCTGCGAGCGAGACGCACGATCAGGAGATCATCGCGTCACTTCGCGATATAGACGGCATCGAGGTCATCAACGTGTCGGACCGAACCTTCCTGATGCACCTCGGCGGAAAGATCGAGATTGTCTCAAAGATGCCGCTTAAGACGCGATCGGATCTTTCGATGGCGTACACGCCGGGCGTTGCCCGCGTCTGTCAGGCGATACAACGCGATCCCGAAAAACGATTTAACCTGACGATCAAGAAGAACACGGTCGCGATAGTGTCTGACGGAACGGCCGTTCTGGGTCTCGGTGATATCGGACCCGCAGCCGCGATGCCGGTCATGGAAGGCAAGGCGCAGCTATTTAAGGAATTCGGCGGCGTAGATGCGTTTCCCATCTGCCTGAACACAAAAGATCCTCACGAGATCGTGCAAACGATCAAGAATATTTCCGTTGCGTTTGGCGGGATCAACCTCGAAGATATTTCGGCCCCTCGTTGTTTTGAGATCGAAGATCGGCTGAAGGAAGAACTTGAGATCCCTGTGTTCCACGACGACCAGCACGGGACCGCCGTCGTCGTGCTTGCCGCGCTGATAAATGCGCTGAAGATCGTTGGCAAGCGGATGGAAGACATCAAGGTGGTCGTTAACGGAGTCGGGGCTGCCGGCGTTGCATGCACGAAGATCGTCATGGCCGCGGGCGTAACGAATATCATCGGTTGCGACCAATCGGGGGCGCTCTATGCCGGCCGTACCGAGCACATGAATTGGGTAAAGGATTGGTACGCCCAGAACACGAATCCGGAAAAGGAGAAAGGAACCGTGCATGATGTCATCAAAGGTGCGGATGTTTTTCTCGGCCTGAGCGGACCCGGTATTATCGATCCAACCGACCTCAAAAGCATGGCCGCCGATCCGGTCGTCTTCGCGATGGCAAATCCGGTCCCCGAAATAATGCCCGAAGAGACCGAGGGTTTGGTG
>JBKJOR010000308.1:0-6363 GCA_046595575.1 Pyrinomonadaceae bacterium
GAACGAAGGGCTGACGGCACTCGACATGGCAACGCCGGTTTATTACAGAAGTTCACTTCCAAAGGGTTACGCCGTCGTACCGCGTCGAGTCTCGGAGAATCGGGTCGTCGCCGTGGCTCCGTCTGTTGTCGCCGTGGCTCCGTCTGTTGTCGCCGTGGTTCCGTCTGTTGTCGCCGCGGCTCCGTCTGTTGTCGCCGTAGCTCCGTCCGTGGTGAGCCGAGATACTGTGGCTTATGACGTGCCTATGCTGAACGTCAGCACGTTCGGCGACGCCGAGCGTGAAGTAAAAATGAAATTCACCGGTGAGCTGGCAGGTTTAGAAGGTAAAGCAAACATCGATCGTGAGAAAGGCGTGACGAAAGTAAAGATGCGTTTCGACGATATGAACAAGGTGCCGAAGAATAAGCGTTTCACGCTTTGGACGTATTCGGCCGACGGTACTTACACCAAGCTCGGCCACGTAATCAACTCTGGCAAGCGAGATGAAGCGGAGATCAAAAGCGAAACGTCGCTGACCGACTTCGGTTTATTTGTTACTGCCGAGGATGCTGATGTTACCGTACCCACGAGCCGGGTCTACTCGGTATTCACTTACACGCCGCCTTCGAATTAACAATTTGAATGCAGCAGTACTTAGGACGAGGTGCCCCGAGGCCCTCGTCTTTTCTTTTCTTTTCTCCGATGCGAGGCGAATGCAAGGCCTGGGAAGAGTGTCCGATTTAGACGGTATGGTTATTGCAATACGGAGAATCACTATACCGATTTATTACGCTTACGCGATAGGCCGGAAAAACTGTCGTCAGTCGACAACAAAAAGGGAGAGATTTAGAAATGGCAAATCCAGATAATAAACAGAACAACGAAGGATCATCCGCCCCGCTTAAGAGGGTGAATAACGAACCTGTCTCGACGGAAACGTCGAAAGGAAACGGCGGAACGGGTGCGGCTACGGCCACCGCTACAGTTCGAAGTTTCTACGATCAAGCGAAGGAAACCGCGGGGCAAGCTTATGAGGCTGTGACGGAAAAGGCTGCAACAAAACTTGACGAACAAAAATCTTCGCTCTCGGGCGGACTGACAACGGTCGCGGATAGCGTTCGACAGGTAGGCGACAACCTCGGCGCGTCGAAAGCTGAAGGCGGGATAGCGGAAGCGGCAGCAAAGTACACGAATACAACGGCGCAGAAGATCGAAGACGTTGCGGGATATTTCGAGACACGCAGCGTGCGTGAGATGGCCCGTGACCTCGAAGGTTTTGCACGACGCAATCCCGCAATCTTCCTCGGAGCTGCTTTTGGCCTTGGTGTTATAGCGGCGAGATTTCTGAAGAGTACGCCTCAACGTCATGACGAAACCGGAGTCGGTCGCGAGTTTGCGGCATCGGCTAGCACCTCAAGGGGCCTTTCGATAGCGCCCTCGAATGACCGGTCGAACGATGAGACAAAATCGACTGTCACAAACCCGGTGTTGAGGGCGGGAGGTTAGATCAATGGCACAGACCCAATTGCAGTTGGATAAGGACGAACGCAGTATCGGCGATCTTTTCTCCGAGTTGGCGTCCGAGACCGGAACACTCATCAGGCAAGAGGTAGCACTCGCTCAAGTAGAGTTGACGGCGAAGGCGGCGAGTGTTGGAAAAAATGTCGGCTTTCTGGCAGTCGGCGGAGCCGTTGGTTATGCGGCACTGCTCGCCATACTGTCGGGGGTCATTCTTGGACTGTCGTATTTCATGCCGCCATGGCTCGCGGCAATTCTGGTAGGCGGCGTGGTTGGGATCATAGCTTTTGTCTTGATCTCTTCGGCGCTCACAGAATTGAAAAAGACGAATATAACACCCGAAGAGACTGTCGACTCGATCAAGGAGGATGCGCAATGGCTGAAAAATCAACTGAGCTAAGGAGCGTGGGCAAGCTCGATCCTATTTCCAATGCGGCAGGTGCCGGGAAAGATCTATCTCTCGACCGGTACGGGGACGATCGTTCGGAAATAACAGCGAACGGGCTCGAAGCCGTCACCGGTGACGTACCGGAAGAAACTGAGCAGATCAAAGCTCAGATCGAGGCGACGCGGAATCAGATGGGAGAAACCATCGACGCAATTCAGGAGAGGTTAAGTTTCGCGAATATTTCCGAGCAAGTTTCCGAAACGGTAAACAGTGCGATCGAGTCGGCGAAAGATACGGCTTACGACGCGACTATAGGAAAGGCGGTGAATTTTATGAAGAATGTAGGTGACGGCATAACACAGGCAGGTACGTTAAAAGTGATCAAGAACAATCCGTTGCCCCTGGCGCTGATCGGCGTGGGAGCTGGATTGCTGGTTTATCAGAGCTTCAGCGGGAGCCGCAGCTCCGGGCGAAAGAGTAATGGTCTTGATCGTATGAAATATTACGATCGCGACGATGCCTCTACGGCCGGGTCGAAGTTGTCTTCTGCAGCGAAATCCGTCGGCGGAGCTACAACAAAGGCTTACGAAGGCATCACAGATAAGGCAAACGCGGCGGTTGAGAATATTAGCGATGCGGCGGGCACGGCTTATCAAGGCGTCACCGGGGCTGTTGGCATTGCGTACACCGGAGCTGGAGAACTCGCACATCGTGCGTACGACCGTGCCGGCGAATACGGAACCGTGGCTCACGAACGGTACGATCAGGTACTCGAGGAGAATCCGCTGGCTCTCGGAGCTTTAGCGGTCGCCCTCGGCGCCGCGATCGGTTTTGCGATCCCGTCCACTCACTATGAAGGACAGTTAATGGGTGAGGCCCGTGAGAATTTAGTTTCACGTGCACAGGACGCCGCCGGGTCGCTGGTCGACAAGGCAAAACAGGTAGCAAGCGAGGCAGGGCAGACGATAAAGGAAGAAGCCCGGGCGATCAGTCAGTAGTACGGCTGACAGTAAATACTTTGCGACTGGTAGATCTAACAGAACTGCCAGTCGCTTTTCTTTTCTATTTCGCAAACATTTCTGTCAGCCGCTCAAGGATCCCATCCTGAGATGGTTCCCCGATCTCACCGATCTTTTTTACGAGCCGATCCTTATCGACAGTTAGAAGTTGATCGAGAATGACCATACGCTCGCTGTTAAGGAACTCTACCGTGACCCTCGTCGGATATTTCGCGTTGGTCGACGCCAGTGGAGCGACGATGACGTGACCAACGTTCCGATTCAACTCGTCGGGCGACACGACCACGCCGGGACGAGTGTTTTTTGGATCGCCGGACGGCGACTGATCGAGGTTGATCAAATAGACGTCGAAGCGTTTCACCATTGCCAGCCTTTTTTCTCAAACTCGGTCGGGGTCGTTGACACTTGCTGATCGTCGTCAACTTCGGCGATGGCCGTGAATGAAGCGTCCCAATTGGCGCGAGGTTTTTGCAGGCTTCGGATCAGGATCCCATCCTCATGAAGCTCGAGCTCGACTTCCCCGCGAAGCTTCCCGTCTTCGAGCAGGGTCTTCGGTATTCTGATACCCTGCGAGTTTCCTATTCGTATGATCTGGGCTTTCATTGGTTACATGGTAATTACAGAGACGTTAATCGTCAACCGATCTTCTCCAGGCCATTCATATACGGTCGAAGGATCCCGGGAACGACGATCGAACCGTCTTTCTGCTGGTAGTTCTCCAGTATAGCTATCCATGTACGTCCAACCGCGAGCCCCGAACCGTTGAGTGTATGAGCAAATTCGGGCTTCGAGCCGCCCGCCCGTCGAAACCGAAGATTCATCCGACGGGCCTGAAAATCGCCGCAATTCGAACAGCTCGAGATTTCTCGATAAGTCCCCTGAGACGGGAGCCAGACCTCGATATCGTAGGTTTTCTTTGCTCCGAATCCCATGTCCCCGGTCGAAAGCACGACCGTTCGGTAGGGTAGCTCGAGAAGCTCGAGGATGCGTTGGGCATTAGCCGTAAGCATTTCGTGCTCACGCTCAGACTCTTCGGGTACGCTCAACTTAACCAACTCGACCTTCTCAAACTGGTGTTGACGGATAAGACCGCGAGTGTCACGACCGTAACTCCCGGCCTCGCTGCGGAAACAGGGCGTGTACGCCGTGTAGTATTTTGGCAGATCCTTCGCGTCCAATATTTCTTCGGAATGATAGTTTGTTACGGGTACCTCGGCCGTAGGTATCAAGGCAAAACCTCGCTCGTCGCGAATATGAAATAGATCGTCTTCGAACTTCGGCAACTGATTCGTCCCGAAGAGTGCAGTTCGATTTACGAGAAACGGTGGCAGAGTTTCCGTGTATCCATGCTCGGTCGTGTGAATATCGAGCATAAAATTTACCAGGGCCCGCTCAAGCCGGGCTCCGGCTCCATTGAGAATAGCGAACCGCGATCCCGCGATCTTGGTAGCTCGTTCGAGGTCGAGAATGCCGAGGCTTTCACCGAGATCAACGTGGTCTTTTGGCTCGAAATCAAACTCGCGTGGTTCGCCCCAGCGACGTATCTCCTGGTTCGCGGACTCATCGGGGCCGACCGGTACGTCCGGGGCAGGGATATTCGGTAACGCGGCGAGTAGATCCCGCATTTCGGCATCAGCCGCATCGCGAGCACTCTCTAATTCCGCTTGCCTGGCCTTCAATCCGGCAACCTCACTCTTTTTTGCCTCCGCCTCGTCATGCTTTCCAGATTGCATCAAGGCTCCGATCGCCTTACTGGACGCGTTGCGGGCCTGGTTGATCGCGTCGGCCTCGGTAATTACACGACGGCGTTCGGCATCGAGCTCGACAAACTTATCGAGCGAATCGGCGGGAGAATTACGATCGGCGAGCGCTGCTCTCACCGAATCGAGATTCTCCCTAACAAAATTCAAATCCAACATATCTTTCCCAATATTTGCGGAGTAAAGGAGGACCTTTTCTCCAGCCTCCGCTTCCGGTCAGCACGGTAAGCGTCCACACGTTTGTATCCGGTGAAGGCGTGACTACAATGTTCTTACCGTTTTGACAGTCAGCCGCTTGGCGAAAAAGCATTTGTATCCCCAGCATGTATTCGCCGCGCATATGGACGGTATCGTGGTTCCCGTCGCCTCCATCTTTTCATGCTGTTCCAGCTTACTGTGACCGTTTGTTTCATCGCCGCCATTCAACTAAAATTTTACGCATCGGCTAATTGTGAACGATGAACGGTGAGTGAGAAATTCGTGTTTAAGAGCTTAACACTTGTCCCTCACCGTTGACCGTTCACAATTAACCCGTGAATTTATCAAAAGCGTTATGGCAAATAAAATTCGCAAAGCTGTTTTCCCCGCCGCGGGCCTGGGAACCAGGTTTCTGCCAGCGACAAAGGCTTCGCCAAAAGAAATGCTTCCGCTGGTCGATAAACCGCTTATCCAGTATGCGGTCGAAGAGGCGGTCGCGAGCGGTATCGAATCGATCCTGATCATTACCGGGCGTGACAAAACCGCGATCGAAAATCACTTCGATATCTCGTTCGAACTCGAACAGCTTCTTCGAGAAAAGGGCAAAGAGGAAGAATTCGGTCAGGTCCGGGCAATCTCCGAAATGGCGAGGATCAGTTACACACGGCAGCGCGAGGCGCTGGGGCTTGGACACGCGATCTTTCAGGCAAAAGATTTCACATGCGATGAGCCGTTCGCCGCATTGCTCGCCGACGATATCATCGACGCACAGAAACCCGCGCTGAAACAGATGATGGAGGTGTTCGAAAAGTATGACGCACCCGTTATCGCAACGATGCAGGTCGATGGCGAGGCGATCTCCCGATTTGGGGTGATCGATGCAGAAGAGATCGAACCGAATGTTTTCAAGATCCGCGACATGGTCGAGAAGCCGGCCTTCGCAAACGCTCCGTCTGATCTTGCGATAATTGGTCGCTACATCTTTACGCCCGACATCTTTGATGCGATCGAGGCAACTAAGCCCGGGGCCGGCGGCGAGATCCAAATAACCGACGCCATGCGGCTCTTACTGAAAGAGCGTCCTTTTTACGCCGTCAAGCTCGAAGGAACCCGCCACGACGCGGGCGATAAGCTGGGGTTTTTGATCGCGACGGTAGAGTTCGCACTGAAGCGTGGAGATCTGCGTGACGAGTTTCGAGAGTATCTTAAGGGACTGTCTTTAAGCCGTGAGGTGTGAACTATGAGGTATGAACAAATGAGGTATGAGGTATGAACTATCAACTATGAACTATGAACTATGAACTATGAACTGTGAGCTGTGAATTATGAGCTATGAACGCGAGGTTTTCGTCGGCCAATAAAAGTTCACACATGACAGCAGCTCCTCAGTTCACAATTCACAGTTCACAGTTCACAGCTCATAATTCACAGCTCATAATTCACAGCTCATAATTCACAGTTCACAGTTCACAGTCCATAGTTCATAGTTCATAGTTCACAG
>JBKJOR010000330.1:0-12706 GCA_046595575.1 Pyrinomonadaceae bacterium
GCGATTAACGATTAACGATTAACGATTAGCGATTAACGATTAACTATTAACGATTCACTATTCACTATGCTAAAAATCGGCTTCGGCTCCGACATTCACAAACTCGCACCCGGCCGACCGCTAATTCTCGGCGGCGTGGCGATCGAATCGGACCTCGGTGCAGAAGGACACTCCGATGCGGACGCGCTGACGCACGCGATCACCGACGCGATCCTCGGTGCTTTGGCACTCGGCGATATCGGCTCGCATTTCCCGAACACCGACGAGCGATGGGCCAACTCGGAGAGCTTTGTGTTTTTACGATTTGCTGTCGGGTTGATGAAACAGCACGGCTACCATCTCGCCAACCTCGACTCGACGGTCGAGCTCGAAAAACCAAAGCTCCGACCGTACGTCGAGAAGATGGCTGAAGAATTATCTCTCGTCCTGGAAATCGAACCGTCGCTTATCAGCATCAAAGCAAAAACGGGCGAAGGAGTCGACGCCGTAGGAGAGCGTCGAGCCGTTCGAGCGAACGCGGTCGTTCTCCTTCTGAGGTAGGTTCAAGCAAAGTTCGCGAAGTTCGCAAAGGACGATTACGCAAGGCTCGAGGAAATATGCTGAACACATTCCGATTTTCTCTCCTGCTACTCGCTGCGATACTGGTATCACCGGATTACGCTTCTGCACAAAGCAAAGATTTCAAATCGCTGCCCGATAAGGCATCACTCGCGGAAACACAGAAGTGGCTGGTCGCAGCGATCGGCAAAAATGCTTCATATAAAGCTCGTGCTAGCTCGGCGACGGTAGCGGATATTGCTTTTGAGGGTTGTAAGCTGAGCTATACCGTCGAGCAGAAGTCAGGTTCGACCGCACACGCCACTATGGGCGCTACGACCCGAACCTACAAAGTGAAACACGAGGTCGCGTTCGATCTTTCATTTGTTTTCCCGGATGACATCCGTTTGGCTGACCATCCTTTCCCAGAGCTGCAGACGATCGTGATCGGTCTAAGAGCGGCCGATTCTCAGTCGCAAAAAACTCCGCTTCAGGAAACCGAGATCGTTGTAAAATACGAGGCCGCCGAGCAGATTCGCGCCGCTCTCGTTCACGCCCAACGCTTGTGCGTCCGCAGTAACTAGCTGCCCGAAAAAAAGGCCTGCATGGACTTTGCGTTTCGCCCTGTGCGAAACTTGGCCAGTCTTACATGATGCGGCCCCAAGAAATAATCGAGAAAAAACGAGACGGATCGGAGCTCTCCTCGGATGAGATATCACTGTTTATTAGCGGTGTGTGCGACGGCACCTGGGCGGATTACCAGACTTCGGCGCTGCTAATGGCGATGTTCATCCGCGGATTGAGTGACGCTGAGGGCGAGACTTTGACTCGCGAAATGTTGTACTCCGGCGAGGTCCTCGACTTTTCGGACATCGACATGCCCAAGGCCGATAAGCATTCGACCGGCGGTGTCGGTGACAAAACCTCGCTCTTGATCGCACCGATCGTTGCTGCATGCGGCGTGGCAGTGCCGATGATCTCAGGACGCGGGCTCGGTCACACCGGCGGGACGCTCGATAAGCTCGAATCCATTCCAGGCTACAACGTAAAACTTTCGACCGACGAATTCCGGAAGATCGTGAAGAGTTGCGGCTTCGCGATGGCAGGACAGACGGAGCAGATCGCACCGGCCGATAGAAAGCTCTACGCACTCCGTGACGCCACCGCGACTGTGCCCTACATTCCGCTCATCGTCGCGTCGATCATGTCGAAAAAACTGGCTGAAGGGCTGGATGCTCTCGTGCTCGATGTGAAGACCGGGTCGGGCGCGTTCATGCAGAAACTTGAGGATTCGATAACGCTTTCGAATGCTCTTGTGCAGACCGGTGATCGATTTGGTGTGAAGGCGCAGGCTGTTGTCTCCGACATGAACCAGCCGCTCGGACAGTTTGTCGGCAATGCGCACGAGGTCTACGAATGTATACAGATCCTTCGCGGTGAGGCGGATGGACGTGCTGATGCGACGCTTGAGCTGTCGGTCGATCTTTCCGCACGAATGCTTTTGCTTTCGGGCGTTGTCGACACGATCGATACGGCGCGTTCGCTCGTCGAATCTAAGATCTCGAGCGGCGATGCGTTGGAGAGATTGCGGGGAAATATCGAATGCCAGGGTGGTGATCCCGCGATTTGCGACGATCCAGCGCTTCTGCTCGATTCGGCAGTTCACAAACTCGAGATACGTGCTCCGCATGCTGGATATGTGTCGGCGATCGACACCCTCTCGATCGGCAACGCTTTATCGGAGATCGGCGGCGGACGGATCAAAGCGAGTGACGAGGTCGACCATGCGATCGGTTACGAATGCGTTGCGTTACTCGGCGACCGGATCGCCGAAGGTGACGTGCTCGGTATCTTGTATTCCCGCGACAAAAGACGCGCCGCACCCGCATCTTCCAAGATGGCCCGTGCCTATTTAATCGACGACGCTGCCGCCAAAAGCCCGCCGCTGATTCACGATGTGATCTCCCGTTAATCTTTTTCTGCAAGAACAATTTCCCCGATACGTTCGGTAGATACAAGCCAATCGGCAAATCTACCAATCAGGAGTTGTTGTATGAAAAAGATCATCGTAAGTTTTCTCGCCATCGCCGTTTTCATTACGGCCGCGTCGCTCACTTCATTCGCGCAGAAACGCCCAATAAAAAGTCAGCCGGCGAAACCAAAGGCGGTCGTTGCGGATAAGCGCGACACGCTTGAGATGGTATTCGTTCTCGACACCACCGGTTCGATGGGTGGTTTGATCGACGGCGCCAAGCAGCGGATCTGGGGAATAATCAACGAAGTAATGCAAAAGCAGTCGAAGCCGCGAGTTCGTGTAGGACTTGTTGCATACCGCGACAACGGCGACGAATATGTGACGCGGATCCTGCCGATCACCGAGGACCTGGACAAGGCTTATACAACGCTGATGGATTACCAGGCAAGCGGTGGCGGCGACACGCCTGAGAACGTGCGAAAGGCCCTCGCTGACGGCGTCCGGAACGCGGGCTGGTCGGGAGCGGCTGCCGGCCTTGCACAGATCGTCTTCTTGGTCGGTGACGCACCGCCGCAGAATTATGAGCAGGAACCCGATGTTCTCGTCACGACCGCGGAGGCCGTTCGAAAGAACATGATCGTCAATACGATCCAGTGCGGGAATATGGGCGAGACAACGACGATATGGCAGACGATCGCCCGACGCGGCGAGGGGAAATATTTTGCGATCGCACAGGATGGTGGAGTACAGGCCATCTCGACGCCCTACGATACAAGGCTCGCCGATCTCGCAGCCAAGCTAGGCAAGACTTACGTAACATACGGTGACAAGAAACGTCGTGACGCGAACGTTGTGGCTCAGGCGAAAGCTGAATCTCGGATCACGACAGACGCGGTGATGGGTGCGCAGGCTGAGCGGGCATTGAACAAAGCAGTAAACACTTTTCAGTATGACGGCGATCTTGTGCAGGCCGTCGAGAACGATTCCGTCAAGATCGAAGACGTTAAGAAAGACGACCTTCCGGAAGAGCTCCAGAAGTTGACCGTCGCAGAACGTAAAAAAGAGATCGACAAAAAGATCAACGAGCGAAAGGCGATACGAGCACAGATCCTGACGCTCTCGAAACAACGCGACGAATTCGTCGCCGCCGAGCGAAAGAAGCAGGGAGCGACAAATGGCTTCGACACTGCGGTCGCACAAGCGTTGCGTGAGCAGTTATTGAAGAAGGGGATCAAGTAAAAAGTCGGCTCAAGCCCCCCTCCTGGACAGGAGGGGTGCAGCCGTTTCGGCTGACGGGGTTGTAGATCGAACAAAATCTGACGGGCTCCCCTCCTTACTAACCTTCCAGACGTTCTCCAAGCCCAATGTTTCCTTGCCCATCTCCAATATTCCCTGTAATCTAGGGACGAAAATGCGAATTAAATACGTGCTGCTGTTGTGTCTGGTTTCCGTTGCCTTAGCCGGCTGCGTCAATCGAACAGAGGCTCGCCGCGAAGGGTGTCAGATCCGTGTCGGGATCGTTTTCGATATCGGCGGTAAGAACGACCGTTCCTTCAATGCGGCGGCGTGGGAAGGCGTGAAGCGGGCGGAAAAAGAATTGCCGATCTGCCTCTACGACGTCGAGCCGGGGAATCCGACATCGATCGAACCGGCCATGCGTGCATTCGCCGAGAAAGGTTTCGATCTGATCATCGGCGTCGGCTTCGCTCAAGGTCCGATCCTCAAACGCGTAGCGACGGACTACCCGAAAATTAAGTTCGCCATCGTCGACGGCGTCATCTTCGAGGACGACGGCAAAACACCTAAACAGAACGTCGGGTCGCTTGTCTTTCGCGAGCACGAAGGATCGTATCTCGTCGGAATGATCGCGGCAGAAAAGTCGAAGACCGGCGTGCTCGGATTCCTCGGCGGCATGGATATCCCGCTGATCCACAGATTTCAGAAAGGGTACGAAGAAGGCGCAAAATCCGTGAACCCGAACGTCGTACTCGTCTCCAACTACGTAGGCGTAACCGACCACGCGTGGAACAATCCAGGCAAAGGAAAGGAACTTGCACTTGCACAGATCGAGAGGAAAGCGGACGTGATCTTCACCGCTGCAGGAAATTCCGGTCTTGGAGCTTTTGACGCAGTCGAGCAGTACGGCAAGAACAATCAGGGCGAAGCGAATAAATTTGTGATCGGAGTCGACTCAAATCAGAACGGTGTGAAACCGGGATTCGTCTTAACGTCGATGGTGAAGCGAGTCGATGTTGCGGTTTACGACGTGGTGAAGGAAGTTCTTGGCGGCAACTTCAAAGGCGGCTTCCATGTTTTCGGTCTGGACAAAGACGGTGTTGCCTACGCTCTCGACGAAAACAACAAACCCCTCATTTCGGCAGAAACGCTTCAGCGCGTCGAAGAAGCCAGAGCGAAGATCGTCGGCGGCGAGATCAAAGTGACTGATGCAATGGCGCCGTAGTGGATAGTGAATCGTTAATCGTTAATCGTTAATCGTTAATTGTTAACGGTGAATGTATGACTCGCAATAGCTCGGCAGCTTTGAAAAGAACTTAGGGAACAAGATGCTCGAACTCAGGAACATTACAAAATCCTTCGGAACCGTCGTCTCGAATAGCGGCGTCTCGATGAACGTTCACAAGGGAACTATACACGCGATCGTCGGCGAGAATGGTGCAGGGAAATCGACGATCATGCGCATCGCGTATGGGTTTTACAGAGCCGATACGGGCGAGATCTTTGTTGATGGACAGCAGGTGCAGATCAAAAGCCCGCACGACGCGATCGCGCTTGGCATCGGGATGGTGCATCAGCACTTTATGCTCGTCGATACGATGACCGTCGCCGAGAATATAATCCTTGGAGCCGAGACGGGAACCGCCGCGAATCTCGATCTCGACGCGGCGAATAAAGAGATAAGAGCCTTGTCGGAAGAGCTGAAGCTGAACATTGATCCAACCGCCTACATCGAAGATCTTTCTGTCGGCCAGCAACAGCGGGTCGAACTGCTCAAAGCCCTATACCGCGACGCAAAACTCTTGATACTCGACGAACCTACCGCTGTTCTGACTCCGCAAGAGGTAGAAGAGTTTTTCGCGATCCTTCGTCGGATGAAGGAGCAGGGAAAAACCATCATCATCATCACGCACAAGCTCGAAGAGGTTCTCGCGATCTCCGACGAAGTGACGGTGATGCGCGACGGAAAGTCGGTAGGTAATGTGAAGACGGCCGAGACGAGTGCGAAAGATCTGGCCCGGCTAATAGTAGGTCGCGACGTTTTGCTTCGCGTCGAGAAGTCAGATGCAACTCCGGCCGAAACGGTCCTCGAAGTCACGGGTCTCACGATCGCGGGCAAACACGGAGCCGCGGTCGACGACGTTAGCTTCGTTGTCCGTGCGGGTGAGATCGTCGGCATCGCCGGGATTGAGGGAAACGGACAGACCGAGTTGATCGAAGCCCTCGCCGGATTGTGCAGTGTTCTGTCCGGCAAGATCGATTTCGAAGGAAAGAATGTTACCAACATGAGCGCCCGGCAATTGAAAGAGCTCGGTATAGCTCATATTCCCGAAGACCGCCACAGACGCGGTCTGTTGCTTAATTCCGACCTTGCGGAGAACTCGATACTTGGGGTTCACTATCGCCCGCCGGTCGCGTCGAGTGGGTTCATGAGCGGCGCCGCGATCGATAAACGCGTTCGCGAGATCGTTGAAAATTTCGACGTCCGCCCGCCGATCCCGGAGCTTTCCGCCAAATCGCTCTCGGGCGGTAATCAGCAAAAGCTGATCATCGGTCGCGAGTTCGAACTCGACCCGAAACTTTTGCTTGTCTCGCAGCCGACCCGCGGAGTCGACATCGGTGCGATCGAATTCATTCATCGAAAGCTGATCGAATTGCGCGACGCTGGCCGAGCCGTCCTGCTGGTGTCGGCCGAACTTGAAGAGGTGACCGCGCTTGCCGACCGTCTGATAGTTCTTCGCAATGGAAAGATCGTCGGCGAGGTCGATCCAAAAACAACATCGACCGAAGAGATCGGTTTGATGATGACCGGTGGGTAAGAAAGTGAAGAGTGAATGGAGAAGAGTGAAGAGTGAAATGTAAGAGAGAGCCTTTGGAAGTGTTTGGGGTAAGAGGCTCGATTTAAGAACATTCGCAGTTCGGGAAGGGAGGTTTGCCTACGCACCTCGAAGATTCACTGGCCGTTCGTTAGCATGAAGATAAAAGAGGCCGTCCTTTTCCGGACGGCCTCTTTTTGTTTTCAAATGTGGCTCCGAGTTTACGGCGTGAAGGCCGAGGGCACCGGTTTGTCAGTGGCGATACCCCACTGAGAGCCGACGGTCACGCACGGACAGCTGCTGAAGATCCACCAACGACCGTCACTCGGACGGAAGATAGCCAAATCGGCTTTTCCGTCGTTATCGTAATCCGCGGGAGCCGGCACGTCACCGTTCAGACCCCACTGATCTTGGCGTACCTGACCGTTGCTGCTTTGGAGTATCCACCAGAACCCGGTCGATGGTCGCCAGATGGCAATGTCATCCTTGCCGTCGCCGTCATAGTCCGCCGTCACGATCTTGTCACCTGCGACCCCAAAGACCTGAACAACGCTTCCGCCTGTGCTTCGCAAAATGTGGAAGGACACTGTCGACGGGCGATAGACCGCCAGATCGGTCAGTCCGTCTCCGTCGTAGTCGGCCGGTACCGGGAGATCGGTCGAAACGCCCCAGGTTCTGACCTCGGTGCCGCCGGTGCTTCTGGCTATCCACCATTTGCCGGTCGACGGCCGGAACACGGCGTGGTCGACCTTGTTGTCGGCGTCGTAACGTCCGGGAACAGGGATGTCGCCGCTAGAGCCCCACGCAAAGGCGGCGTAGTTAGTCGCCGGGTTGAGACTTGTAAACCAGACGCCCGTACTCGGACGGTAAACCGCGAAGTTCGCCGTACCGTCGCCGTCGTAGTCGGCCGTTACGATACGGTCGCCGCCAACGCCGAACGGCGGGGTCTGGGCCGTCGCGTCGGAACTGCGGAGGACGAACCACGTGCTTTGGTCGGCCGCGGTCGCACCGGCTCGGTAGACTGCGATGTCGGCCTTTCGGTCGCCGTCGAAGTCAAAATCGGCGACGGCAGTCGGTGCGGCCGTTACGGTTACCGTGAAGTTCTTCACCGACGTCGCGCCGCAACTATCGGTCGCGGTAACCGTAACCGTATGCGGCGAGCCGGCGATCGGGCCGGAGTTGGATGCCGTGATCACACCCGTCACCGGATCGACAGAAAGCGTTCCGCTAAACGTTGGTGACGTTGCCGTAACCGATGCCAGCGGTTGGTTGTCGGCCGGAACAGCGTCCGGTGCGATAAAGAGCTTGCAGCTTGTCACGACGGACTGATTTGCGTAGTTGCCAAGCGTCGGCGTCGGATTGGCCGTGACGTTGATCACGAGGTTCGAATCCTGCGTCAAGCCCTTACCATCGGTCGCCCTCAGCACGATCGTGTTGTTTCCGATCGTCGCATTGCAAAGTGCACGTACGTTGGCCGAGATCGAACCGTTTGTGTTGACGATGTTCGTGACCTGCATTCCCGCCGGAACGGTCTGAGCGATCACGGTGACGGCACCCGGTGTCGATACATCGTCAGATACAGTCGCGACGACCACCGTGTTGGTTGCCGGATTGCCTTGGATGCGCGCGAGCCCCGCGGTCGGGGTTATGATCGGCGGCCCGGTAATCACCTGAGGATTACCGGTCAGGTTACCAGTCGATGTGTTGAAGCTCGCATCACCGCTATAGACTGCGGAGATCGTGTGATTGCCAGGCGTGAGAGCGTTCGTCATACACGCTGCGGAGTTACTTGTGAGAGTTACTGCTGTGCATCCGGTGATCGGCGTCACGCCGTCTCGGAACTGGACCGTGCCCGAGGGCGTGCCGCCACCCGGAGCCGTCACGCTGATCGCGGCCGTAAATGTGATCGTCGTCCCCTGCGGTGCCGGGTTCTGCGACGAAGTGAGTGCGGTCGACGAGTTGGCTTTATTCACGACCTGCGGATTGCCCGTCATCGTACCGCTCGATGTGTTGAAGCTGGCGTCGCCAGAGTAAGTCGTTGTGATGGTGTGACTGCCCACCGCGAGACTGCCGGGCTGGCATTGTGCCTGTGCTGTCTGCAGGGCAACGTTCTGACAACCGGCGATCGGGTTGCCGCCGTCCAGGAAGTTGATCGATCCCGTCGGCGAACCGGTTCCCGGTAAGACGGGAGCGACAGTTGCCGTAAAGGTCACGGCCTGCCCGAAGACGGAAGGATTCTGGGACGAAGTAAGACCAGTCGTCGTATTCGCCTTCCCGACGCTTTGTCCGCCGGTCAGCGTCCCGATGTTGGCGTTGTAGCCTGTGGCCCCACTTCCGCCGCCGCTGTATTCGGCGGTAATGACGCGGGTGCCAACTGCGAGTGTCGAGACACTTGATTGTGCTGTGCTGACGTTGTCGCCCACCGTTCCGACAACCACTGCGACAGGTGAACCGATGTTTGCCCCGTCCGCCTTGAACTGAACAGTTCCCGGCGGGTCGCTGGCTCGAGATGGCACGCCGGTCATCGTCGCCGTGAACGTAACGTTCTGGCCGAAGACTGATGGATTTGTATTCGAAGCAATCGCAACGGTAGTGTGATCGATGTTCGTCAGAGTTGGATTTGCCGACCCGGCGACATCCGGATCGTCGGTCAAAACGGTAACGAAATTTCCCGAGACCGAGCCCTGATTCGACACCGTTATGGCTGCCGGCAAAGCGTTGCCGATCGTGGCGCGGAAGGTGATCGCCGTCGACTTATTCGACGGGATCGTAAACCCGGTTCCGCTGCCATTGACGGTGATCGTCTCACCTGATTCCGGTTGGGAGTCGGTCGCCTCGTCCTTTGTCTCCTGAGAATGGACGGTTGGCGAAATTGCCGAGCTGATCTTGCGTCCGAGTTCGGTGAGGAATGCCGATACTGTGTCCGACTGTTCCGAAGTCCGGGAGGTTGCGCTGGTTTGTTTTCCTGTAGACGCCTCTACCTTAGCAACCTGAATTTCAAGGGCCGTCAGGTCAAAGTTTGCGAAGGCCGGCTTATCCGAAGCGTTTGCAAAAACCAGTTTATTTACAAACTCCGCTGCCGCCGAAATTTCAGCGTCCGACCGCCTTTCGTCCCGAGTTAACGGTGACCTGAGGAACGGTATCTCGATCTCTTCGTCGATCAACGGATTGGTATTTATCTGTACGCCCGAGGGTTCATTATCTTGTGGGACACTTTGGAAGAAATGCGAGTTCAGGTCATCACCAACCTGTGGTCCGAACGGTGCGGACGAGCAGTTGCTGTAGCCGCTAGTCGCCGAGATCTGCAGAACGCCGTTCACGCTGCCGTCGCCGATGCCGTTTGTCGATCCTGGATTCAGACCCGCGCCGTTTCCGACATATTGTTCGACGCCCGGACTGCTCGTTGCCGCCATCCCCTCGATTCCAAAATCATGCGTCGTAGCAACTGTGCCCTGTTTACGCAAACCGATACCGGCAGTACTTCCGCTTCCGGAGGAAATGTTGGTTCGTAGATCGAGACAAACGGCATCGTCGGATCCGGCGCTGCTGTTCCCTGCATCGACCCTTATGCCCGGGCGAAACCCCGACAGAGGTGTGGCCACCGAATTATTTCGGATTCCGAGTTTCGCGATCGCACCAGATCCGTTCCCGCGTCCCACCAGAAGAATGCCGTTGCCGTCGGTCTGACTGATAGTGTTATTAGTGACGGTGAGCGTTAGATCGGGAGTTTCGCATCTTCCCCCAACGCATCCGATCACGACTCCGTTTCCTCCGCCAATGCCGTTGGCAGCGATGCCGGCAACCGCATGGTTTGCGATTATCAAATTGTTGTCGACGACCGCGGTCATATCGGCAAATCCGTTGTTACCGATTCCTATAACGGTTCCCGTGAGATTGGTGAGTGCCCCGGTTGCGGTGCAGCCTCCTCCGGTCCTACCGTTGCAAAAAATGGTTGCGTTGCCGCGTGATCGCTGTGCGATGTTGCCGCCGCCGATCACAAAAAGGATCGCACTTGTATTCATTCGGTTGGCGGCACTCTGTCCCTGAATGGTGTTGTTAGCGATCGTGACGATATTGGTTGCATTACCCGGAGTTCCAGCTTCACCGCGAGGGCCGGTCGAGTTTGTGTTACCGTAATTAACCTGAATCCCGCCGCCGCCCGGAAAGTTCGTGATCGTGTTGCCGCTGATCGTAGCTTTGGTAAGGTTTGCTGCCGTCGTTGCATTACCGATACCGATCAATTTGATCCCATCGCCGAGAGATGTTGCCGCACTCGTCGTGCTGGTAATGGTGTTGCCCGTTATGACGGTGTCGCTGATAGTTCCGGCGTCATTTTCAAGATAGATTCCGCTGTCACGGGCATTAGTCAACGTGCTTCCGGTCACTGTCAGGGTGCCGTTGAGATTGTTTCCCAACAGGCTTCCGGTGCCGTTGAAGGCAATGTTCGACTCCGTAACAGCATCGCCTGAATTATTTATCGTTCCGTTGGTAAAGCTGAAGTTGTTGACGGATAATGCGCCGTCGATACCGCTCCCGCCCGTGTTCTGAATATTAATCTGGTCAAGAAAAATATTCTGAACGTTCGAGAGGGAAATGCCGTGGCTCGTCGTGCTCTGGATCGTGCCGCCCGAACTATTGTTCGTGGTTCCCGAGTCACCGAGAATTCGAAAGCCGCCCGGGCTTCCAGTCGAAGTTACGTTGGCTAAAATAATTCCGCTCGTCGCGCCATTGGCCGACACGCTCGTCCACTGCATATTGAGCGGAGTCAGGATCGCCAGGCTCGTGCCCACGATCTGTACCGCAGTCGCAGTTCCGGTACTTGGAATTGTTCCGCTTGTCGTCGTTAGGGCACCGCTCGACTGATCCGTCGCAAAAAACGCGCGAGTGTTCGGATCGGGCGAGATGTCGAGGTCGAGGAAGCTGATAGCCCCGGTATTGTCGTCTAGAAAGACGCCGGTCGCACCGCACAGTGTCGCTGTAACGTTCTGAAAGCTGATCGCGGTCGACGAGTCCTGAATGTTAATACAGTTGGCACCTGGATTTGTGAACGTCGCGGTGCCGCTGATCGTTGTCAGACCACCGCCAACACCATGGAGCAATCCGACGCCGCTGCCGTTTGTCGTCGAAAGAGTGCCGAAGCTGCGCGTCCCGGCTGAGTTGTTCTGCAGTGAAACACCGTCGGTGCCGGCCGTGATCGCCGTATTGCCGAAGCTGACATTGCCTGTACTTGTGCCGACAAGGATGCCCTGCGTCGTCGCACCGATCGTCGTCGATATTCCGAAGTTGGCGGCGACACTTGAACCGGAGATAGATATTCCCTGAGTTCCCGCACCGGCGATATTTGTAATGCCTGAAACGGTCAGCGTACCGCCGATCGCCGTCAAGTTAACACCGGCTCCGCCCGGAGCAGATGTCGAGATAAGGTTGTCGAATGTGGCGGCCAGGGTTCCGGTCGTTAAGTCCAATGGTCGTCCGGTGCCGGTCAGATCCATCTCCGATGCAGTGAGGGTGCCTATAGCCGTGCCGGCGATATCCGCGCCGGTCGTGTTGCCGATATTGAATCCACGAAGCAAATTGGCCGAAGCCAGGTTTACGCCATTTGCCGAAGATGAGATCGCTGGCCGTGCTCCTCCTGTCGCCGGCAGGGCATCGCTCCCCGTGGGCGGTGTCAATCCCGTGATCGTTGATAGAGTCGCACTCGCGCCTTGTCCGATCAATCGCTGATTAGCGAGCAGCGTGAGGCCGCCCGTATAGCTGCCGCTGTATAGAAAAATATTGTCGCCTGTACCATCGGCCGCAACCGGATCGAAACAACCTGCTCCGACCAGACAGTTGAAAGGTGAAGTCAGGCGCCCGTCGCCGCCGGCACCCGCACTCGCATTTACGAACCAGATCATGCCGCTGACATTGAACGTAACGGTGCCTGTGCCGACAGCTCCGCCAGAGTCGGTCACCGTGTATGTAAACGTATCGGTTCCTTCGAAACCAGGTGCCGGGTTATAGACAAAGCCGCCGTTAGCGCTCACCGCGACGTTTCCGCCGTTTACGCTTGTCGCTCCGGCGCTAGCGGTCAGGCCGCTGTTGGTACCTGTGTTCGGGTCGATATCGTTCGCAAGTACTCCACTAACGGCCGGTATGGTGA
>JBKJOR010000042.1:0-3667 GCA_046595575.1 Pyrinomonadaceae bacterium
CTGTCGAGATTGGAAGTCTCCAATCCGAACAGCGTTTTTTGCGCTTCGTCTGGATAGCCGCTTCGCGACTGAGCGATGCCGAGGTAATAGAGCGACAAGGCATGTTTGGGGTCGACGGCAAGAACCTTGTTAAACTCCTCAACCGCTCGCCCGTAGTCCGGTGTCGGGCGTTCGACGAATGTTGCTCCGAGGTCGGTTTTCGCATTCAAGTCGGCCGGATTGATCGCGAGTGCTTTAGCGTAAATGTCGGCAGCTTTTTCAAACTGTCCCGAGTCGAAATACGCATTAGCGAGAACTACATTCGCATTGAAGTCCTGCGGTTTCACGACTAATCCTTTGGAATAATATTCTATCGCCTGCTCAAACCGACCGATCCTCGCGTACATGTCTCCGGTTCGCATCTGAACGGCAAAGTTCTGCGGCTCGCTATTCGCTTTTTGGAGCATTTCCGAAACATCGGGTTGCGGCTGTGACGTGACGCCCGCGATCTGGTTCGCCGGGACGGCAGGCTGCGAAGACGCTTCGGCCACTGGCGAAACCGCTGCATTACGGTTGAGTGAATTCGCCCCGACGAAACCGATGACGAGGCCGATGATCAGGCCGGCGATCCCGAAGATATAACTTCTTTGCATTGCCTAGTAACCCTATGCGTAGCTGTGCAAACCAGGGAGCAGATAACTGACTCCCAGATATGTGAAGATGACTAACAGAAATCCGATTATGGCGAAATACGCGGAGCTCCGTCCTGTCCAGCCGCGTGCGATCCGAGTGTGGAGAAATGCGGCGTAGGTAAGCCAGGCGACGAGAGCGCCGGTTTCTTTTGAGTCGAAGCCCCACGGTCTTCCCCAGGATTCGTTCGCCCAGATCGCTCCGGTGATAAGCAGCATTGCAAGACCTGCGAACGCGAGGCATGCTGTCCGATACATCAAGCTGTCGAGCGACTCGAGACTCGGTAGACGCTCGACGAGTTTCTCGGTCTTGAACGCGAAGAGGACGACAAAGAAAGTTCCAGCCAGGGCCGTTATCAATCCGGCGATCTCGACCGGATTTGTATTGAGGCTGAGGAACATCTTCTGACCGTTCGCCTGCAGATACTGGCGACCGAGTTGCTCGAATTGCATCGGTGAAAGTGCGGAGAATTCGCTTGCCGTTAGATCCTGCCTTTCGGCTATCGCGCGCCCGGCCGTTGCGACCTGCGCGGGATTTGCGGCGAGCTGCGCTTGGAGCTTGGGATAGACATCGGTCGTAGTTCGGATCTGAGAAACCAGCAGTCCGACTGTCAGGATCTGAGTTAGCAGAGCCGCCTTCAGCAAGACGTGCCCGATCGTCCGCGCGAACTCGCTTCCCCGATAAAGGTGGATCAGAAACGCCGCGATAACCGCGACGAGAAGCAGTCCGCAGAACGCCAATGCCGCACCGGAGTAAGGAACGTCCAATCGAAATGGAGCAGAAAAGGGCTTGCCTCCGGCCTCGCTCGGTACGAACAAGCCGGCGCGATAAACGAATTCGGTAAATACCGAAGCTTTGCTTATCGAAGCGATGACGGCGATCGCGAAAACGCTCGACCAGATAGCCATTGCCTCGACCTTCACTTTATCTTTCAGTAGGTAGATCACGGCGATCGCGAAGCAGACGAGTGCAACACCATAACTGAGCGACGCCACACCGACATGTATCGGCCGCCAGTAAGAGTCGAGGACCGGTGGAAGATTGATGAACTCGTTTCCGATGAATCGCGCCAAGGTCAAGATCAAGGCCGCAAGCGGGAGCGTGAATGCGCTCAGCACTTGAAAACTTTTTCGACGAGCGAGAAGAAGGGTCGCAATTCCGGCGCCGAACGCGAATGCCAGGCTTAGGTCATAAAGATTCGCGAACGGAATGTAGCGGAAGATCCACGGCGTTGCCATGTTGCCGCTCTCGCGCATGATCGCAATTTCGTGCTCGTACGCTGCGTCCCATCGGACGAGCCAACTCGAGAGATTGAAAAAGACACCGAGTATGGCGCTCCATAAGCCGATCTTCCGGGCCATATCGGACGGAGCATAGAGATTCGTCAGATGGAAAAGCGCGGCGAAAATATAGCTCGCGAGAGCCAGCATCATGAGAGCACCGTCGGATATGAAGCGCTCACCGAACTGCAATCGCAAAGCGAGCATTACGAACGCGCCGACGATCGCAACGATCGCGGGAATGTAACTTTTCCATCCGCGTCCGAGCTCCGAATCGTATATCTCTTTCGCCATAACTACCTCTTATTGCATACTACAGCGATGCCTCGGCATCGCGGACGACCTTGTTGAATTTCTCTTCAAAGCCAAGGTGGTTGCGATTCGCGTTACCGCCGAACACCACCTCAACACCATTATCCTTTGGCTCGATCAGCGCCCAGACCCGCTTATGGGAAAAGAAGAAGACAAACCCGAGAGCGCCTATCAAACCAAATCCGCCAAAATACCATGCGATCAGAGCGCCGTTGAACGGATCGTATTTGATCGATAACACATGGGCGAACGGTGACTTTTCATAACCCGTGAGCTTCCACTTATAACCAGCCTTCGGTGCACTGAGCATTGGTGCATTTCGGGCGGCACCTTCGCCCATCGCGAATACCCTCACACGCGGTCCGCCCGGAGGGGTCACACCAAGTATCGCCGCCGGATTGTTGTAATCGCCCGATCGAGTGTCAGGTTTGTCGCCGTTCAGCACAAAGTCCGGCTGAAACTCTTCGTACTCGATGGTCGTGCCGTCGGAAAGCTTCGTCGAACCCATTCGTGGGATCTTGACGCTCAATGGCTCACCGCCGCTATCCGGAATAACGTTGAGTTCGATCTCGCGTGCGTTCCCGACCGGAATGGTCTGGGCCTGAAAGAAGCGATAGCCTCGATAGCTGAACGGCTTGTTCATGCTGATGTCGGCGATCGTCGATCCATATTCCGGATCGTCGACCTTTATCTGCGTACGCCAGTCGAGGGTGTTCGTGACGTCGATCGAGCCGCCCGGGTCGATCAACGTCTGCTGTATGTCCGTACAGGTCATCGAGAAGGGAAGCTGGACGTTAAATTTCTCCCGCTTGTCCAGATTGAATTGGATCATCTGGATCTGGTCCGTAGCATCTCCCGGGATCATCCTCACATCCGCATCAAACCCCGTTTGCAGCGCAACGAAGTGTCCAATAAAAAGTGTAAGCAAGCAGACGTGTACTATGTAGGCTCCGAGTCGATTGATTCGACCGGTCTCGCCAAAGACGACAAGCTTCGTCTGAGCGGAAATATTCGTGAAATCTTTGTGCCCGGCTTCGTCGACCGCGTAAGCCGTATCGTGCATGCTCGTGACCCGGCTCTTTAGCCCGTTGGCCGCAAACGCTGCGCTGATCTTTTCGGCGATCGCGGCATCGTCGTTGGCAGCGGTTTCAACGGTCGCGCCTTGGGGCTGCTGCAAAAGCCAGGCGCGAGTAGCGGTGAGTTTTGGCTTAGTAAAGTAATTTTTCCAGACGCTGGGGAATCTATCGATCGAAGCGAGAATGATGTTCAGCGAGAGGGTGAGCAGAAGGAGCTTAAAGTACCAGGCGTAGTAAATATCAAAAAAGCCAAGCGAGCCGTAGACGAGTTTCTCGGCCGGTGTAAGGGATGCGTAATACGCGTCGAATCCTTGAACATTCTGCTGGATG
>JBKJOR010000135.1:0-16088 GCA_046595575.1 Pyrinomonadaceae bacterium
GAAATAAAGATCCGTTAGACGGTCAACGGCCGCCGCGTCGTTTCGCGCGAGCAGCGTGATCGTTTCGTCGCGCTGTGCGAGAATCGGTTGCGCGGCTGCGAGTTGCTTAGCATTAAACGCACCCGTTTCGCTTTCCATTTCACCGCGCAGGTCCGTGAAAAAATCACTCGCTTGCTTTCGAGCCTGTTCAAATTCGCCGCGACGAGCATTGAGTGCCGCGGTCCCTAGAGTGTTCTGCAAAACGCTCGGACGTAGAGTACTAACCGCCGCATCGCGTTCGTTTTTGTGCGTGCGAGCCGAGAGCCACATCGGGACGAAACCGAGCAGAAACGCCAACAGGGCGACTGCACCGACGATACCGGCTTTCTTTAGCATTTCGTTTTTACCGGCAGCCGCGAGAGTTTCGCCGTTTATCTTCCGAGTTTCGCGCACGTCGTCTTTTTCTTTCATCTTGATTTCTCCTTTGCCTTTCGCCTGAGCGTTTCCATTAAGCCGCACGGCGGCCGGTCACGAATTTGACGACCAACACTACTGCGGCCACAGCCAGCAAAAGGTGAATCAAACCTCCCGCGACGTCAGCGACGAATCCCAAAACCCATAAAACTAATAAAACAACCAAAATTGTCCAAATCATTATTTCCCCCTTTTCGATTGCCGCGTGTGACGCGATAAAGAAATTCAACGCGTGTCAATCGGCTTTTATTTCCCGCTACGTTCTCGCGCTTCGATTCCACTTTATTTCGATCTCGATTTCGCTGGTGCCGTCGCCGTCCGCTTGCATCTCGATTTCGATGTCGCCGTTGGTCGGAACACGCATGCGATTGCCTGCGATCTGCAGGCGAAACGATTTGCCCGCCTCGATCGCGTCGGCGATCCGCCTCAATTTGTCGACGGTTTGCGCGGGCGTGTAGCTGCGCTCGACATCAATCCCTTTCGCTTCGTCTCCTATTCGCTCAATTGTCTGTCTCTCGCTTATTTGCATTATTCAATTGTAAATTTTGCCGCCGTGACCGGCACCGGCATATTTACTCAAACCGGCTAAGTGTTTCTACTTAGCCTTATAGAAAGAGGAACGGGCAATCGAACGCTTTGCGAACGATTGCCCTGATGGCCGGCCCCGATGGCCTTCAAAATGGGAAAAAAACAAAAGCGGAATTATGTTTGCGATTTCTTCTCGCTCTTTTCATCTTGCTGCGGCGTGAGCGGTTCGACTTTGCCCTTCTTAACGGCATTTCCTGTTTTGATGTCGGCTAGCGCCACCGTAAATTTATGGTCGCCGTCAACTTTGTCGAGCATTTCCTTGAGCATCACGTCGTCGAGCTTCGCCGCGTCAACACCGTAACTTTCGAGCTTTGAGCGAAGATTTTCGAGCGTGTTCGTGTTTCGATCGTAAACGTCCGGGTAAAGCGAGAAGGTTCCGTTTTCGACAACCATCGAATCGTAATTGATATCAACCGGAACATCGCCGTTCAAATCGATCACGCGGCGGTCGCTGTTTTTCCGAGCCGCCTCGATGTCATTCCGTGTAATGGAAAGATTACGCGCCCTTGAGATCAGTTCGGTCATCTCAAACAGATCGTCTCTTAGTACGCGCACGCAGCCGTGCGAGACGAGATTGCCGATGTCCGACGGTGATTGGGCTTCGTGCAGCAGATAGGCCTGTCCGAGCGGGATCTTGATTTTACCGAGCGGATTGAGCGGGTCGTCGGCAGTGATTGTTTGATAAGGCTCAACGCTGGCTGAATTCCGCACCCATTCGCTGTCGGGCGGAATCCAGTTCGGGTTCAAAATAATTTTGTCCGCCGACCGCATCCCGACCGGAAT
Source organism: Pyrinomonadaceae bacterium (assembly GCA_046595575.1). GTDB lineage: Bacteria > Acidobacteriota > Blastocatellia > Pyrinomonadales > Pyrinomonadaceae > OLB17. Next base: position 1,825 of record JBKJOR010000135.1, read on the forward strand.
CGGATAATTTTTGCGCCCGACGCCCACGTAATACGATTTTATTTCCTTTCCATTCTGCCAAAGCGTCATGGTAAATGCCGGAACGTTAACGGTGATCTTTACGTCGCCGTCGCCTGCTTTGAGCGCGGCACGTTGGATCCGCCCGTTCGTCATCTTGTCCGACCGCGCGGATTCGTCCGTATCAGCATTTTGATTATTCGCGTTTAAGTTGTCCGAAGGTACATTTCCCGCCTCGTTCGCGCCGGGTTGAATCTGCGCTTTGGCGACAATATTTTCCGCATCATTGCGTCGTGCCAGCAAAAGATGCGCGGTTTCCTTCGTCTCGCCGGTTGCGTATTTGACTCGCGCCCAGACTTCGCCGTTAAAATCTTCGGGAATTTTCAAATCGGCGACAAAGCTATCCTTCATTCCTTCGGCGGGCGCAGTGAGAGTTTTGAGCTTCAGAGCTCGGTCCTCGGCCGTAATCGGCTGATAATAAAGCTCGACTTCCGTTGCGTCGGCGGCGCGAACAGTGAGCTTAAAAGCGTCACCGGTGATAAATTTATAATCGCCTTCGCCCGCCGAGATCGGCGCGGCTTCGATCAAAGGCTGTCCTGCAACTGCAGTAGAACTGTCGGCGTTTGCGACATTCGTTGTTACCGTTGTCGACTTCGGCGATCCACAACCGGCAAGCGCCAGCAGCAACGAACCAATTATTAAGTAATTTGTAGTTTTCATTTTTCACCTGTTGAAAAGTTTTTCTCAATGTAGATTTTAGGCGACGCGAGTTTTGATTTCATCAGTGGCAACACTCAAAATCTATACGTACAATTACGCAACGCGGGTTGTAAACGGCAACCGAATTGATCGGGCAAACCGCTTTTTGGCGGCGGGAATTATCCAATGAAAGCTTTTAATAATGCTTTTGAGAAAAAAGTAAGGGGGCAATTGGGGGAATTGTGTTGTAATTCATCGTCATTTAGCAACGCCGCAGTTATTTCTATTTACGAGCTGTTTTGTGATTTATTTGTTCTGTTTTTATCCACGATGGCGATCAGGATGACGATGAATGAAAGAAGTCTCACCAAATAAAAAATCGGCTCGTTCTCACCTGGATTGCCGCGGATTCGTATAGAGTCTTTGCGTCAATGCCGGATTGTCCCATTCAGTTACTGGATGCCGGCTAAAGAGTAATAGCCCTTCCAACTCTGCGACGTAATCAATTTTATCAACAATGAATTGCTTCGCGTCATCGGGTATTAAGTCATCTGCCATCATTAGCCTATGCGGCATATTCCCCAAAATATTACTTTTGTTTGGATCTCAAACGATTCTATTGAGCAACCGGCAGCAAGAGCGTGAATTTGGCGCCGCGCCGCGTTTCATTCGCAGGACTTTCGACTAGAATCTCGCCGCCAATCTGCTCGATTAGGTTGTGGGCCAAATAAAGCCCTAATCCGATCCCGGATGTTTCATTAGATAAGGAATCGTTTTCTCTGGTGTTTCGGTTTTCCGCATCGCTCACTGTTTCCGCACTTACTTCGAGCGGACGACCACGATAAAACTTTTCGAAAATGTACGGCAAGTCTCCGGACCGGACGCCGCACCCGCTGTCGGTGAATTCGATGGCGATACGCTTGTTTATCCGGCTCGCCGCAACGACAATTTCGCCGCCTTCCGGCGTGTATTTCATTGCGTTTTCAACGAATATCGAGAAGATTTGGCGCAGCGATGCGGGGTCGGTCAGGGCAAGAGGCAAGTTATTTTGCGGTAAATTTAGACTTAACGTCAGCCGCCGTGATATAGCTGTCTTGACATGCGCTTCGACTGTACCGAGTAGAATTGTGACGATATCAAACGGGGCGAGCGAAATTTTATATGCGCCCGATTCGATACGCGACAGATCCAATAAGTTCTGGACGAAATCAATTTGCCGGTCGCATTCCTCCGCGATGGTCTCGAGAAATCCCTCGCGTTCGGCGGCGGAAATATTATTTCGCTGCAAAACTCTGGTCAAAGTTTTTATGGTCGTCAGAGGTGTTCTAAGTTCGTGCGAGGCGTTTGAGACGAAGTCGGATTTTAGACGGTCGAGCGTCTTTAATGCGTTCTCGCGTTGTTCTATTTCCTGTGCCATTTGATTAAAAGTTGCGCCCAGTTCGCCGATCGAGCTGCCGCCTCCTTCGACGATCACTCGCGCCGTCAGATCGCCGGTGCCGAAACGCCGCGCCGCATCGGTCAAACGGCGCATCGGGTTGACGATGCCGAGAGCGATGGCGTAAGCTGCCGCCATCGCCAAAGCGAGAACGAGTAAGCTAAAAAACATCTGTCGCAAAAACCTTTGCCGTGCCGGTTCGTAAAGCGTACGACTCGGAATGCCGACGACGACCGTTGCGTCGGCCAATTCGATTCGAGCCAGTCCGTAAACTCGCAGGACTCCGTCATAAGGACTTTCGACTTCGATCGTTTGATCACGCTTTTCCGTCAACGCGACAAGAAGCGGCGTTTGGGCCGTATCTAGTGATATCTGTTCGGGCGAGACACGGCTGCGGTAAATCAGTTGATTGTTTGAGTCGAAGACGGCGATGATGTTGTCCTGGGGCAAACTCAAGTTTTCAAAAACTGAATTCGCGCTCGCGCCGTCAACTCTCGCGATTATGAAACCGCCATTAGCTGTCGGGAGGCCGAGCGAAAGCAGGCGCAGCTTTTTGTCTTCGGTTTGTTCCGCGGCAACGGCGAACGAGTTTTTTCGTGCGACTTCGTTTTTGAGAGCCTCGACGGAAATCCCACGTAAATCGAGTCTTTTATATGACTGGGCCAAAACGATCTCACCGTCGCCGCCGAGGATTTGAATATCTAGCCAGTTCGGGCGCGTTTCGATAATTGAGTTTAGATACCCGGTCAGCGCGATGCGGCTTTCGTTGTTCGCGGCTAAGATTGAAATCGTTTCCATCGTTTGCCGCTGCGCTTCGATGCGCTGCCCGAATGCCGTCGCCGCAAGTTGAGCCTGGCGCTCGACCGATTCATTGATCTGCGCGATACTCGCCTCGCGGAATTCCCAGAGATTGAAAAATCCAACTAGCACAAGCGGCGCCACGAGCCCGAACGTCAACCACAAAAGCCGGGCGCGTATAGTTAAAGATTGAAAGTTGACCACAAATCAGCATCAGCCAAAAGCTTCTTTACTTCAAGCGCGAGAACCGCTACCCCCTTCGCAAATTAGCTTTGATTGTTTCGTTGATCATCGATCGCCGTGTTGTTATTCACAGTTTCTGCATTGTCACCGTCACAGTAGGTTTTTCGCCTGCGGTCCGGGAATAGGCGACCCAGTAACCGGCTTCCGGATAACGGACGAGTTTGTAAATCATTCCGTCTGCGCGCGGTTTGGCGGATGTATCGGATCCGAAGACTTCTTCTAATTTCGGAGTATCTTTGTTTTGGCTCGCGTAGGTTACTGAAATCAGGCGTATTGTTTTATCCGAGTCGAGCCGGATCTGTACTATTTCGGTATCGTCAAATTCATAGTAGAAACCATCTTTGTCGTCGATCACCGCTTTACCCAGCCTGTCACGCACTTCATCCGCCGTTGAGCCGATCTTTATATCTTTATAATCTTGTAGCGCGGGCTTCATCGCCTTCGGTGTCTGCCTTTGCTCACTCTGTATCGCGGCCGTTGTTGGAGTCCGCGCGTTGTTGTTCGTCTGCCCTGACGCGGCGGCCGACGTCCAGAGCAGCACAACCAGGATTAACCCCATCTGCATTGCCACAGCTCTCGAACCTTTTCGATTGATTTCTACTATCATGTTTTCGCCTCCTTCCATCATCGTTTCTCATTCTAAAGGAACTTGGAGTATGCCAAATCAACAAAAACACCTAATTTGCATGAGTGTTTTTACCTATTCGAGATCAACGATTCGGTCTGGCTTTTATTACTTTTATTATAAGAAGCAACATGTTCAAGAGAATAAGCACGGAGTTTTTAATAAGCATCGGTCTTCGTTCATTCGTGCGCGTCAGCGGCTGATAAACGTTGCGACCAATTGACCGGCGACGATTATTCGGATTGATTGGAAAAAATGTGACGGGCGATTTCGACGCGGTTGGTGAAATTCTTTTTGGCTAAGATCCGGCTGACGTGATTTTCAACAGTACGAACGCTCAGGCTTAATTCTTCGGCGATTTCCTTGTTGCTCAATCCGCGCGCGACCGTTTCGGCAACGCGCCATTCAGCTCCGGTCAACTGTTCGTCGCGGACAAAAACGGTTTCTTGTTTTTCATCGCCGACAAGTCGAGCGATCGTCGATCGGGTCCGTTCGACCCTGCTCAAAACACTATTAATAACGGCAATGAGTTCATCCGGTTCGAACGGCTTCGTCAAATAAACGTCCACACCCGATTCGAAGCCTTCGATGCGGTCTCCAGTTTCGTCTTTGGCGGTCAGAAACACGATCGGGACAAGGGCGGAATGCGTCGAAGCCCTCAGTTTCCGCGCGAGTTGAAAACCGTCCATTCCCGGCATCCGCACATCGGAGACGATTAAATCGGGTAGATTCCGGGCGACGGCCACAAGGGCTTCGCGCCCGCCACGTGCAGTCTCGATCTCGAAGCGCTCGTCGCGCAAAACCGCTGCCACCGCCTGCAATAGACTCGGTTCGTCGTCGACCACCAAAAGCCGCTTTAACATATTGATTCCGACGTTTCGGTTTTCACTTCGCCCGTCTATTTTTGTCCTATTATTCGAACCACGCAGAGCCCTGATGAAAATTTGCTATGACCGCGCAAAACCCGAGACAGCCCCTAAATACTTGCAAAATCAAAAGGTCAGCACTCGTTGCTTCAACGGAAATTTACCTAGTACTGCTTCTCTCGACGTCTTGATTCCTCCGATTCGAATTGAGTAAAAACACTCACGTGTTTTGAGTGTGAACACCGACGTCGAATTAGTCAGTCGCCGTTAAGATGTTAACAGGTAGGGATACGAACAAGGAGTTTATTATGAAAGTTTTGAGACAAACAACGTCGGCGGCGATGATTTTCGCGCTCGCTGTTTTAGGATTCGGATTTATTCTAACGAACAACGCACAGGCGCAGACGCGTCGGATTACGAGGCGCGTGAATGACCGGCAGGTCGAGCAAATTATTCGCAGAATCGAACGCCGCAGTGACGTATTTCGTCGCAGTTTCGATGCCGCTCTGGACCGTAGCCGGTTCGACGGAAGTTATACGGAAGACAGTGTGAACGAATTCGTGAAAGGGTTTGAAACGGCAACGAACGATTTGCGCTCGCGCTTTAACGGGCGATCGGCCGATGCATCGGACGTAGAGACGGTTTTAAATCGGGCCGCACAGATTGACGAATTTATGCGGACGAACCTGCGCCAAGCCAGGGTGCAGGGCGATTGGACTCTGCTAAAAGGCGATTTGCAGCGTTTGGCAAACGCCTACAGCGTTGTGTTTAACCTGAACGGTAGGATTCTGCCGCCGTCGGTCGTCGCCATGCAAGTGCCTTATAGGGTCAGTGATGTGCAGCTCGAAGCCGTTTTGCGCCGCATCGAATCAAAAAGCGATACATTTCGCACGAGCTTAGACCGTGCTCTCGACCGAAGTCGTTTCGACAACACGAACCGCGAAAACAACATTAACGAATTTGTGAAGGATTTTGAGAACGAAACCGATATGCTGCGCCGCAAATTCGACGGGCGAACATCGGTTGACATGGATGTTTCAAATCTGCTCATCCGCGCCGCACGAATCGATGATTTTATGCGAAGGAATTTAAGACGCGAAACTGTCGCACAACGCGATTGGAGAGGTTTGCGGAGCGAATTGAATCTGCTTTCCAGTTATTATGGCCTCGGTTTTAATCTTGACAATCGGCGCGACATGCCCGCTTACACGGCCTTGGAGGGTGGAGGTGTTTTGACGACTACCGACGCGCGTTTTACCGGAACCTACCGCCTTAATTTTAATCAGAGCGATAATGCCAAAACCATTGCCGACACCGCGACGCGGTATGCTAACGTCAATAGCCGCGCCCGCATTAACGATAATTTGGTCAGACGACTTACCGCACCGGAAATGCTCGCCGTCCAGCGTCAGGGGATGCGAGTGATATTCGCTTCGACCGTCGCGCCGCAGGTAACTTTAGAAGTGGATAATATGGAACACATCGAAAGCTATCCGAACGGGCGGCAATCGAGAGTTCGGGCTTCGTTCACGGGCGACACGCTGAACATCGTTTCAAACGGCGACCGCTCGAATGATTTTACAATCACGCTGACGTCGCTCGACGGCGGACGTAGAATGCTGGTTACGCGCAGTCTGTATGCCGAAGGACTGAACCAAACGGTGCAGGTCAAAAGTTACTATGACCGCACCGACGACCAGGCGCAGTTCAATATTTACAACAGTGTGCCGACTTACACGGGAGTTAACACAAACGTCATCAACAGTTTTTACATTCCCGATAATACGATTGTGTCGGCGGTGCTCAACAATGATCTTTCGACGAGAACTGCGAAAGACGGCGACCGTTTTACGATGACCGTTCGCGGTCCGAATCAATACGCGGGAGCGATTATCGAAGGTTACGTTTCAAACGCCAATCGCTCGGGCAGGATTTCGGGACGCTCGGAAATCAATTTCAATTACGAAACGATCAGGCTTTCAAACAATCAAACGTATCGATTCGCCGGGATGACCGACAGCGTGCGTACGACTTCGGGCGAAACTGTTAGAGTCGACAACGAGGGCACCGTTGAAGACAGTAATCAAACGAATCAAACCATTGGACGTACGGCAATCGGCACGGGCATCGGCGCGATTTTGGGCGCGATTATCGGCGGCGGTAAAGGCGCGGCAATCGGCGCGGCCGTCGGTGCCGGAGCGGGAGCGGGTTCGGTTTACATTCAGGGACGCGACGATTTGGAACTTCGGAACGGTGCGGAATTTACTATCCGAGCCAGCGCTCCGCGGTCTTATTCCTAAGTAAGAAGGTGTGGAAACCTTTGTCCCGTTGACACGACCGGAGAGCAAGCCGACCGCTTGAGCTCCGGTCGTCGCATTCCCGATCTATTTCATTCTAATTAAATCGCGGTTTCGATCTTGTCCGAATCATCGCTGAAAATCTGGCTGCCATAATTTGGATATGCCAACAAACATCGGGATCGCATTTGTCGCGGGCGCAAAGAGTTCCCGAACGTGCGTGACTTTATCCGATGCGACGAGCAACGACACTATTACTTGGGAAATGTGAAGAGAACGATCATCAGTAACAACGGAGTGACGTTTGCCGATGCGGATATTATTAACCGGCGGACAGTCTCAGAGGTGCACGAGATCATGAGAATGAAGTTCAACTCCGACGCTAATCTCTGCTTTAATCTTAACCGGCTTACCAGTCTTCCGGCGTTTTACAATTCGCCGGGTGCATGCGGCGAAGGCGCGTTCATGAGCACGACTCTCACTAACCCCAAAGTCCCTAAAGTGCCCTGCTTTACTTTTCACGACGCATTCCTCGAGTATAAGAAAATTCTGACTGGCTCGATCACCTTCGCCTGTGGAGCGGTTTAAGTAGGAAAATCACAAGCGATGGCCGAAGATCGTCAACTGAGCGCCTTTGGCTTTATTTTCGAGCATGTTCGACACGGGATTGTTCCGAAAGGCTCGTGAGCCTCCTACAACCTTTGTGGATGCCGATAGATCAGTCTTTAGGATATACGCCGCCTGAATCCGAGTTGATCTGCCTCGTCCCCACTTGCCTCCCGGATAAACTCTCATAGCATATACTCCCCTACCAGCTTTCCTCCTGCCGGGCGAAACAGGGTCGGGATCGTCAGGCGATGATGTTCGCCACGCGCGGACTATTACGAGAAGCGGTTCTAGTTTCTAGAACGGCATCGCCGTCATCCGTGCAAATCTTATCGGGGAAGTTTTCAGAAGCTACGGGACGGGAGTCTGGCTTGCCCGGATTTACGAGTCTCCTGTTTTTCGCGATAGGACCTTTATCTAGGAGGCGAACAGCGGGCGACGTGAAAATTACGCAGAACCTCTCCGAATTAGCTCAAAGACTGCGGTCGCATTCGCAACCACGCGGGAGTGCGCGCCCGCCGCACATCTTGCCTTCACCCGACAACCAATCTCTAGCTCATCGGGCGGCTTGTAGCGCCAATATGCGAACAAGTGTGGTCATCCTTTTCACGGCGTCGTTGGATTAGCGATGATAGCTGCCTTTTTTGTATCATAGGCTTACATGCAATCGTTCGCTCTTAGTATCTTCATCAACTTCCGATCATCGACCGGCGACTCAATATTGCGAAATGCGTTTCTGGCCGCGGGCGCTATCGTATCCGTCTTTTCGTTAGCCGTTCACGCACAGCAGGGTGGAACGGGGTCGCCTTCGGTTGTGGTGCAACCGGGTGCACCCGGTGAGCCAACGCAAAGACTGCCGTCAACTACGCGAGCGAAACTGCCTCCGTTGTCCGCGAAGGACATCGAGTTCATGCAAGGGATGATCATGCACCATGCGCAGGCGGTTGAAATGACGGCACTGATCAACGAGCGGACGACAAATACCAATCTACGATTGCTAGGTGCGCGGATCAGCCATTCACAGGCTGAAGAGATGAAGTTCATGGAACGGTGGCTGGAGCTAAGGGGCGAATCCACTTTGATGCCGATGCCGGAGATGCAGCACTCGGCAGGCATGGATATGTCAAAACATCAGCATCAGATGCTTATGCCGGGGATGCTGACCAAGGAACAGATGGATGCTCTAGAAAAGGCAAAGGCCGCAGATTTCGATCGCCTGTTCTTGGGGGGAATGATCCAGCATCACAAGGGTGCGCTCGTAATGGTAGAGGAATTGTTTAATACGGCTGGTGCCGGGCAGGACTCCGCACTCTTCAACTTCGCGACCGATGTCGATAGCGGCCAACGGGCCGAGATTAGGGTGATGGAAGCAATGTTGCTAAACATCCCTAGAGATTAACCATGAACCAAATACATAGAATCGCTTTCAGCTTACTGACGTCCTTTATATTTTTATTTTCCGGTTTTGCGATTGTAACGATCGGGCAAACGCCGACTCCGGCTCCGACGTTGCCACCGGGGATGGTGGGCTCGAATACGAGCGATCCTCGCGCCAGTTTGTCGCCTGGATTGTACGACGCAGGTGAGCAGGCCCTTGGCATGAGGCACCTTCAGTTGCTCAAGAAGCCTGATTCCTTCCAACTCGGCTCCGACGACGCCGACGCTCCCAGGGTGCAAAAGATGCTCGCGTCCGCCGGTATCACGGACACCTCGAAGATACCAAAGTGGATTCAACTGGACATTGCCCAGGGCGCGTTTACGAATTCGGATCTGGCATTTCAAGGCAATAACATCTTCGTCGGTAACTACTACGGCATTAATATCTACGACGTTGCCGATCGCGCAAATGCCAGACTGGTGACGTCCCTGGTTTGTCCCGGTGGGCAGGGCGATCCGTCTGTTTACAAAAATCTAATGTTCATGTCCGTCGAGTCGCCAAACGGCCGTCTGGATTGCGGTACGCAGGGGTTTGCGCCCAATCCGCCACGGCAGCCCGGGCAAACCGGACGGATCCTTCCTGCGGCGCAGAAAGATCGCTTCCGCGGCGTACGGATCTTTGACATCAGCGATATCACGAATCCGAAGCAGGTCGCGGCGGTACAAACTTGTCGCGGTTCGCACACGCATACTTTGGTTGTCGATCCCAACGATAAAGACAACGTTTACATCTATGTTTCGGGAGCATCTTTCGTTCGGCAAAACGAGGAGCTCGCCGGCTGCTCAGCCGGAGCACCGGACAAGGATCCCAATACTGCACTGTTTCGTATTGAGGTGATCAAAGTGCCTCTCGCGTCGCCGCAGAATGCCAAAGTGGTTTCGAGCCCGCGGGTTTTTATCGATCCGCGGACGGGCGTCATCAACGCCCTGCAATCCGCAGCCACACACGGTAAAGGTAAACCGTCCGACACCGACCAGTGTCACGACATCACGGTCTATTCTGCTATCGGCTTGGCAGCAGGGGCCTGCTCGGGGAATGGCATTCTGTTGGACATTAAAGATCCAGTGAATCCAAAGCGAGTGGACGCGGTGAATGACCCGAACTATGCCTACTGGCACTCGGCTTCGTTCTCAAACGACGGGAAGAAGGTTGTGTTCACCGATGAGTGGGGTGGTGGTGGTGGTCCGCGCTGCCGCGCGATCGATCCGAACATTTGGGGAGCTGATTCCGTTTTTCGGGTGACCGATAAAAAGCTTCAGTTTGCGGGCTATTACAAGCTACCGGCCGCACAAGGCGAGACTGAGAATTGCGTCGCCCACAACGGTTCGCTTATTCCGGTTCCCGGTCGCGATATCCTTGTTCAGGCTTGGTATCAAGGGGGGATCTCCGTCATGGATTTCACCGACGCGGAACGTCCGGTGGAGATCGCCTACTTCGACCGTGGCCCGGTTGATGGGAAGGAGCTGGTTTCGGGTGGGACGTGGTCAGCTTACTGGTACAACGGTCGCATCTATTCGGCAGAGATGGCGCGTGGTCTCGACATCCTTGAGCTGACGCCGACCGAGAACCTCACGCAGAATGAGATCGACGCAGCGAAAGCTGTTCAAGTGACTGAGCTGAATGTTCAGAACCAGGAGCGAATCGTCTGGCCGAAAAAGTTGGTCGTTGCAAAGGCTTACATCGATCAGCTGGAACGTTCGCGCGGATTGTCTATGGATCAGACCGCAAGTCTGCGAGAGGCGATCAAGAGAGCGGAAGGCTCCCGCAGTGAGATGAAAAAGCTCAAACGCCTCGCCTCTTCGCTTGCGAAAGACGCGCGCCAGGCGAAGAACGCTGCCGACTCAGCTCGGCTTGCGGCGTTAGCTGAAATTCTGAAACGGCCGGAGGCTTGAACGATATCGTCGAGCATCAGTCGTAAGGTTTTGCGCGTTGGCTGACTTTCTTTCACGATCAAAACTGCGGGGGTCATGTGTTTTCCAGCAGCAGACTGATTCGCAATTCGGATAGCTATTGGGCTCGGCTCGCAAATCTGCGCGCTGAACGGGATCGATTTAATCTCCCCGCCCGTGGGTCAAACGGTCGTGGGAAACTCCTATGATTAATAAAGGCCGTCCCACCGCGGCAAGGCAATGAGGAGTCGCGTGGGGGTGCGGGACTGTCAATGTATGTATTTGTCTAACATCGGTTTAAGCTCTTCAAAATCCACCGGCTTGTGCAGCACGTGGTCGCATCCGGCTTCTAGTGCACGAGGATCGTAGAACCCGCCATACGCTGTGAGAGCGAATATCGGGACATCTTGCAGCGATTCGTGGAGCTTCAGTGTTCGTACCGAATTGACGCCATCCATCAACGGCATCGCCATGTCCATTATTATTAAGTCGGGTCGTTTTTCCAAAGCTCTCTCGACAGCCTCGTAACCGTCTGAAGCCTCCCTCACGTCAAAGCCTTTACGCTCCAAAAATACTTTGAGCATATGCCGCCCATCCAAGTCGTCATCGACAACGAGAATCGTTTTACCCATGTTCTCCTCCCGAGCTCCTTCGATCGTCTACAAGTTTGATCGCTGCGACAATTGAAGCAATATTTGACCCTGTGACTTCGAGGTCCGTCTGAACGCCAACCTGTCATTCCGCCGCTGGTTGGCCCCGCATTTACAGAGTTGATGTTACGCCACATCGATCCTGCAAGCTAAGAACGTCAAAAGCAAAAGGTTGGCGGAAGGAAAAATCCGCAAAGTGGTTTCCGAAAAAAGCTGCCTATAGCCACGGCGTCCAGGATGAGGTTGAAGCATTGCGGGCGGCGATCGCGGCGGCGAAGGAACAGAAGTCACCCGGTAAAGCAGTTTGAATTACTGGATAAAATGGACGCCGATGGCGTACTCGACTGAGGCGTATGTCTTACTCACGGGTGCCGACGATGGTATCGCAAGCGAGCATCCTGCACATTTCAAGAAAGGAGAGGACGAGCCAAGTCATAGTAACGAGTGCTACGAAAAGAATCTTCGTCCTCATATTCCTCCATTTAAACTTATAAACGCCGCCTGAAGCATGTGTCTGACAAACATTTCACGCATCTTATATAGAGAACCCAAACGAACTGTGGATAACACAACCACAACTGTGGATAGCATAAGATGCACTCACAAGGTGTCGGTGCGGCTTGCACCCACCTTCGGTTCGAGGATCAGAAAAAAGCCGAGCGTTGGAATCAATTTCGAATAGACTCCATAAAGAGGCGTTAAAAAGTCTAGGCAGCACGGGGCGTCGGAAAATCGATCGTGAAACGCAGCCGGCGGACGAATGCCTCATCGATATCCTTCTTTCTATTCGTCGCAAGGATCACGATCCCCTCGTAACTTTCCACGAGCTCCAATAGGTAACTGGTCTCGATGTTGGCGTATCGATCGTGGCTGTCTTTCACCTCGCTCCGGTTTCCGAATAGGGTGTCCGCCTCATCAAAGAAGAGGACTGCGCCGGAGTTCCCCGAGCTGTCGAATAGCCGCTTCAAATTTTTCTCGGTCTCGCCAATGTATTTGCTGACCACCGACGATAGGTCGATTCGATACAGATCGAGGGCGAGTTGATCAGCTATGACTTCCGCTGCCTTCGTTCTACCGCTTCCCTTCTCGCCGGAGAAAAGTAGGCTCATTCCACTTCCTGATCCTTGATCTGCCTTGTCCGGATATCTGATCTGCCCGACGATCGTATTCAAAAGTGCCAACCTCTCTACTGGTAGGTCAACGCTGTTGCGTGAGGTTCGTCGTGCGACAAGCTCAACTCGAAAGTTGAAATTCTTATATGGATCGGCTCGATCAACATTGACATTAGATTCGGCCATATAACGTTCTCCTTTTTCTCGGCGGCACCAGACTTATATCCCCGCCGTCATTTGCTGCAGGCGGATGATGACAAACTCCGCTGGTTTGATCGGAGCAAAGCCGACGACGATGTTCACGATTCCCCGATCGATGTCATTCTGCGTTGTGGTTGTTTGATCGCAGTTCACGAAGTACGCATCCGTAGTCGTCGAACCTTGAAGAGCTCCCCGTCGAAACAGATCGTACATAAAGTTCCCGACCGTTAGCCTGATCTGTGCCCATAGCGGTTCATCATTCGGCTCAAACACAGCCCAATCCAGACCACGAGATAGCGACTCTTCAATATAGAGGGCGGTACGCCGAACCGAAACATACTTCCACTCGGAACCGAGTTCATCCGCGCCGCGCAGAGTGCGCACGCCCCAGACGACCGTTCCGCGATCAGAAAGTGTCCGAATAGTGTTGACTGCTTTTCGATTCAGAACGCCATTCTGAGTATGGGTCAGGCTTTTATCCGAGGCCACGCCCATAACTCCGGTCAAGGAAGCATCGGTTCCTGCGGGTGCTTTCCACACGCCGTGAGATGCGTCTGTGCGTGCGTATAGCCCGGCGACAAAGCCGCACGGCGGAAACGCTCTTGGACGATCTTCTTGCAGCTTATCGGGAGCCAGTATCCACGGAAAATAGAAAGCAGCATTTATTGAATCGTCACCCGAAATAATTCCGGGAATCGATCTCACATCGTTGAACCCGGCGACCTCGGAACAATCGAGAATAAGAAATGCTCGTCGGTCGCGGCAAAATTTTTGAACCGCGATAACGGTTATCGGGTTTGTCTCACCGGGCACGCAGAGTAGGTTAAAGGTCTCAATGCGATCGAGACCATATAGACCGCGGGTTTTGTCCGCCGGTAGTAGAGCATTTTCGAAATCGGGTCCGTTGGGCTCAAGTACGGTGACGTCCGCGAACTCACTGTCGGTTGCGACAAGCCGCAAAATATATGCCTTTCGACCGCCATTCTCGAAAAAGTGATAAACCGAGTATCCGAGCAGGCTGCGCACATCCAATCCGCCGAACTTGATCTCGAAATCGCTCCAGCTTGCAACCGGTTCAGCACGGTCTGTTGGACCCATCGAAGCCCAGCCGGCAAATGCGGATACCGCGGTATCTACCCCGGAGATCCTGCGCACGCCGCCCGGTACCTCCTCGAGGAAAACCCCCGGATAATCTGCTTCCACCGGCATTCGACCTCCGCGCTAAAAATACGCTCGTAATGCTGCCCGCGGGCGGAATTATATTCCGTAAGGACTAGTCTCGCAAACCTTATGAATCGGGTATGAATCGGCCTGCGGAGCGCTGAGAAACTTAGCAGGGTGACGGAGGTCATGCCTCTAGCACCTCTCGGCTCTTGTGCGACAAGCCGTCGGTCTGAGCGGCATACCC
>JBKJOR010000252.1:0-2794 GCA_046595575.1 Pyrinomonadaceae bacterium
CGAACAAACAATTGATGAAAGTGAGAAGCGCAAGAAAAATTGAGTTAAGGAAAGGAACTGTTTCGAATAAGTCCGGTCTCCATTATTGGATTATTTTTGCATTCACGATTGCCATGATCTCCGTCTCGAGTGCGATGGCCTGCCGTTCGATGTCGGCTCCGCGAGTGAGAATGTCTTCGGCGAAGGAGCGGTCTTTCAGGCCGGCGGCGTTGATCTTGACGTTTAGGAATGCGCCAAGTATCGCCGAACGCGCGCAAAGAGCGCCGACGCCAGCATCGGAGACCGAGTTTGGATTTCCGTGCTCGGCCATCGCTTTTATGATCTCAAAAGAATCGAATGAACTCTCCATTGTCCGGAAAGGAACCTCAGTCGCGTAACGCGTCGCCTCCTGGATAGCGGCCGACCTTGCCGCCTTCTCTTCGTCGGTCGTTTTTGGCAAGCCGAATGCATCCATGACCTTATTGAAAGAGTTGGTATCCGCGTCGACTAGCAAGAGAAGATCGTCCTTGATCTTCTGACCGCGGACCGCCCATTCGGAAAACTCTTCCCATCGGTCGTCCCAACCGGCTTTATGCGATGACAAGTTAGCAACCATCGTCGCGAGCGCCGCACCAAGCGAACCCATGTAAGCCGAGATTGAACCGCCGCCGGGCGCTGGAGATTCCGATGCAGTTTCGTCGGCAAAATCGCGACACGTCATGTCGATGAGTTTGGTCATTCCATCTTCCTTCTCGAGTACATACTCGATGATCTTTTCGGCCGGATCGAATGGTTTGAGATCGTCGAGGCCCATCGACTTGATCGCGATCTTGACGATCTCCGCCTCTGTAACGCCGAGCGAACGTTCCTGCTTCGCGAGATAATATTTCCCGGCGTCGACTATAGCCGTCTTTGGTACAAGCCCGACGATCTCGAGACCTGTAACGCGAATACCCCGAGCCGCAGCTTTTTCACTGACCTCGTCGAACGCAATATGCAGCGGTGTCTCGGACAGGTTGGTGATGTTCATCGAAACCTGTGCGATGCCGTATTCGGGGATCATCCAGCCAATTGCCTTCGTGCCTTTGAGCGTGCCGGGAATCATCACGGGTTCACCCGCTTGATCGGTAATGATCTTCCCTGATAACGCGTTACCTTCGCGTTTCGGACGGCCTTTTTCTCGGACGTCGAATGCGATCGCGTTCGCACGTCGTGTCGAAGTGGTGTTCAAATTGAAATTGACGGCGATCAGGAAATCTCTCGCACCCACGGCCGTGGCTCCCGAACGGGCGACGGCTTCGCTGAATTCGGCGGGACCGAAGTCGGGCTTCCACTCTGTCGACGAGATCTTATCCTTCAAACCCTCGTACTCGCCTTCACGGCAATTGGCGAGATTCCGGCGCTTTTCTTCCACAGCAGCGTTCTCGTAGAGATAGACAGGAATTCCGAGCTCGTCTCCGATTCGACGGCCGAGACGACGAGCGTATTCCGCGACCTCTTCCATTGTGACGCCCGAAATCGGGACCAACGGGCAAACATCGGTTGCCCCGGATCGCGGGTGATCGCCCTTGTGCTTTCGCATGTCGATCAGCTGCTGAGCCTTCTTCACCGCTTGAAACGCTGCCTCGACAACTTCGTCAGGCGTCCCGACAAACGTTACGACGGTACGATTTGTCGTCGCACCCGGATCGACATCCAACAGTTTTACGCCGTCGACCCTTTCGATCTCGTCTGTGATCTGCTTAATTATTCCGAGATCGCGCCCCTCGCTGAAGTTCGGGACACACTCGATAAGCTTTTTCATACGATGTGAATTAGTGCGGAGTTGATTTAGTTGCGCCGTACGATCTCGAATCTCGAAGCTAACATCTAACATCTATTCAGAAACATTCCGAATAGATTCGAGATTCGAGATACAAGATCCGAAGCTCCGATGTTCGAGATTTCGATGCGAGTTAAAACAGCCGCTTTTCCAGATACTCTTTCAACGCTTCCAGACTCACTCGTTCCTGCTCCCATGTATCCCGATCTCGGACCGTTACTGCATTGTCCACGAGCGATTCATGATCGACCGTGACGCAGAAAGGTGTGCCGATCTCGTCCTGTCGAGCGTAGAGCTTCCCGATGCCGCCGGTGTCGTCATACACGGCACGCATCGACGGTTGAAGATCGTGCTTTAGCTTCTTTGCCAACTCGACGATCTCAGGTTTATTTTTCGCGAGTGGTAGTACGGCAACTTTTATCGGAGCAAGCTCCGGCTTGAGCTTCAGGATCACCCGAGTTTCACCTTTGTCGTTTGTCTTCTCGGTGTATGCGTCCATCATCACGGCGAGCAGCGTCCGGTTAACGCCTATCGCCGGCTCGATAACGTAGGGATAGAAACGCTCGTTCGTTTGCGGATCGAAGTACGAAAGATCGTCGGTAGAGTCTGGGTTAACTCGCTTACCATCTACTTCGGGTTTCTTTGAGTGAACGCGGAGATCGTAATCAGTTCGATTCGCAATTCCCATCAGCTCGTCCCATTGTTTCTCTTCGTCTTCCCGCTCGGGGAAATAGCGATAGAGAATATCGACCGTCCGCTCGGCGTAGTGGGCCAGTTCCTTCTGCGTCTGTTCGTAAAGTTTCAGGTTATCGGCGGAGATCCCAAGCGAGCCGATCCACTTTTGAAATCCGTCGATCCATTCCTGATGGAGCTGCGGTGCGTCTTCTGCCCTGCAGAAATACTCCATCTCCATCTGCTCGAACTCACGCGTGCGGAAGATCCAGTTCTGCGGGGTGATCTCGTTCCGGAAACTCTTGCCCACCTGGGCGATAC
>JBKJOR010000333.1:0-2793 GCA_046595575.1 Pyrinomonadaceae bacterium
CAGCGCCGCGATTTTCAACTAGGGGAAGCGTGAGGTCCTGCATCTGCATAGATCAGGAAGCAGCTATTATTGAACTACCACCCCGTCAGCCGAAGCGGCTGCCACCCCTCCTAAACAAGGAGGGGAGCTTTGTAGTCGACCTACCATTAACGACAGCCATTACAAAGTGAGACGCTCCCGTATTGTCGCCGCGATCTCGCTGAGCCCGGTGATCGATCGGCCGATCGTGATCGAGTCTCGGTCTGACCTGACGATCGTGATCCCGGATTTCGGGTCGGCAGTTATGGACTTTATCTGATCCCAGGTCGAAATAAATCTGCGATACGCGACGCCATTCTCATGGATCGAAACTATGTTTCGTTTCTGCATCACCCAGCCGATCAGCGTAAAGATATAGACGACGAGAAAAGCAGTCGAGAGGATGAAGTACATGAACGACTGTTGTATGTAGAAAATTACCAACGTCGCCAGGAAGAATACGAAAGACAGCAAGGCGATGATCGCCGCTCGCTGGAGATATGTCGGCGACGTCGGGTAGACCTTGAGAAGCTTGCCTAAGGCCGGTTGCGATTTCGACATGTCAGAGTGGATGAGTTAACAACCCGTCCTACGCGTTGGCCCGTGTCGGATCGATGATCGCCTTGACCTCGGAGATTCGATTCGCCGGGAAACCGCTTTCGCGTGCGTGCTGCTCGATCAGCGCTTCGCTGGGTGCGGTGTAAACGCAGTAGATCTTGTCGTCGGTAACGTAGCTGTGGATCCACTGAATCTCGTTACCGAGTCCGTCGAGAACGCTGCAAGATTTTGCGGAAGCTCCGCTCAAGTCATCCGCCGACATATTTCCTGCTCCCGGAATATCGCGCTCAATTACATATTTTGGCATTGCAATTCACCTCAAGAATCTATATTCGAATCGGAAAATAATAGCACAGTGACACTAGAGACTGGCTGCCCGCTGAACACGAGACGCGAGATAGATCGCTTTCGCGATCACAGGCTCGATCAGCTCGGAGTCTCCGAATTCAGCCTCGATCCCAAGCGAAAGAGAACGATCGGTCAGCACGACCCGAACGTACTTTTTGGCGGCAAGCACAAGGTCGGTAAGGATAGTGGAGCTTTCCGCGTCCATGATCTGAACGTTCAGCAGCGTTTTAAGCGAACCCAAATCGGAACACTCGGTCTTAAAAACATGATCGAAGAACTCGTGACCAACTTGGTCACTCACGTCAACCATCTGCGCAACGGCCTTCTCGAGAAAGGTCTCCCGTCGATATGTTCTAAATGAAAAATCGAGCGGTGGGATCAGCATTACTTCGACTAGCGCGCAATGATCGACGCTGACAACACCCACCGATGTCGTTCTGGGATTTATGCTGAAGTGGGTGATGGAGATCCGGGCTCCGTTTCGCTCACCGATGAGAGGTTTGTAAAGACCACCGGCTTTTTTGTCGACGCTTAACCCCAGCGGCTTCGCAAAGCTCTCCCAGTTGTTCTGATAGGTATTGAGAAAGTGTGCAATGATCCGGACAAAAACGTATCCCCCAATCACAATGAGCACGAACGAGACGATGAACATCACCGCGATCGTCACCATCCCCTGCCAAAACGATGCAGACTCTGCGTAGAGGAAGAGCAGCCTCATTCCATCTTGTTATCCGACAAACCTTTTGTTTCATCCTCGGAATCGTCGGTGAATAGACTTCCTACGGGCGTATGGGGCGGTGGGAGCGATTCCGCATGCGCCGTGAGATCTTTTTGAAGCTGCTCTACCGCCGCCTGACCGCGGTCGAAATCGTCGCGTATGAGTTTCAGAGTAAGTTTTCCGTCCTGGTTCGGCAGTTCAACGAGCTTTGCGACGGTCATCGTTCGAATCTCTATCTTCGCTCCACGCTTGAACAGACCCTTGCGAAACTTAATGTCGAGGATCTCATCCTTTGCCAGCCGGACCTCTTTTACACCGTCCCCGATTATGCCGAAGAGTTTCGATTCGAATTCGAGAACGATACCCGCGCCCGAAAACTTGGCGACGCCGTTGACGGTCTTAAAGCCATGTGCGCTTTCCGTCTTGAATGGAACGCTCTTAAAATTCTGCATATTGTTTTTAGTCCTTTGTCATTCGTCATTCGTCCTTCGTCCTTCGTTCTTGCTCGTCGGACCGGGCACGAAGCAATGAGTTCGGACGGGTCAATGACTAAGGACCAATGACGAAGGACTAACGACGCCACAAGTACTTTCCAATACCGAATAGACTAATCAAAAGCCAGAAAAATTCAACTACGACGGATGGAAGGTTGAAGTCAAAATAGAGTGAGACGAGTATCAGCGCCGCACCGGCAGCGTTCAGCAGAGAATAGATAAGCTGATCACTGCGGACCCGTTCGATCTGAAGCAAGACGTAGGTGATGATAATGACGGCGACGCCGAGAGTGCCGATAACGTCGTACCATTTCATTTTAGTTTTACGACCGTGCCTTTTGGACCTACCGCCCAGACAGCCTTCTTACCTTTCGCCGCGACCGAGTTTAAATTTTCAACGCCCATATTCATCCAAATCTTGCCGCCATCTCGGGAAATGTCGGTGCCGTTCGTGCCGACGGCGATCAAAGCTTTCGCATCGATGTAGGAGACGGCGGAGCGATAGCCGGTTAGACCGCTACCCGCCTGCCAAGAATTTCCGCGATCGGATGTGAACGCGAGATTGTCTTTTGCCTCTTCCGGCTTCTCATAGTTGCCGCCAACGACCACGCCATTGAGCTTGTCGTACATTGCGATCGAAAAAATTCCGCTGCCTGG